>JARLJJ010000517.1 GCA_031291275.1 Formivibrio sp. | reverse complement strand
ATCGTAGAACTGGTTGCAGCGGTCGGGCTCAGGCAAAGCACGGCCAAACCACTGCTGACCAACCACGAAGTCGCAAGCAAACGCATCGTCTTCCCAGGGGCGCAGGCGGTAGCCCAACCCCCGGTCAGGAAGTTTCTTATAATCGATCGGTCTGCCATTTCTGCCCACATGTAAGAGAAGGTCTGCCACTTGCTGTTCGCAAACAGCCAGCTCGTGCTCATATTCGGCAACTCGCTGCGATGGCGCGTCGCGTTGATTTTTCAGGGTGCTCAGTTGCAGGTGCAGCAAGGCATAGTAGTAACTGATTACAAGGCGCTTGATGGCGATACGCGCCGTTGGTTCCTCGGGAACGGGGGTCTCTGCCGCCACGGGACGCAGTTCTTTTTTGTAGATTTCCGGGAACACCTCCGGCATGAGTGTGAGTCCCGGATAATCGCCCGGAAACTGCTTCACCATGGCCAGCATCCAGAAAAACTGCTGCGCGTGCCTGACCTCGTGATAGATGGTGGCGGCCAGCAGACATAGCTTCATGTCCCGGCTACTGGGCTCCTGGGATTCGCAAATCTCCTGGATGAGCGACGGGTTCATTAGAAACGTCCAGGGATTGCATTGCTGAACCCCGGCCGCCGCCGTCGTTGTTTCTTCGTCCATAAAACCAATGACCGGCATCGCGCCGCCCTGCTTTGGATATCCTTTGGGCAATCCAAAGGCCGTCGCTTGCAGGGCGGTTTCTACGATGGGTCGTAGTGCCTTGGCAAATGCCTTCTTCAGATCGTCATTCATCGGCCAAGCCATCTTAACGCCGGTTGGCTTTGCCTTTGCCTTGAGAGCGCCCCGTCCAAGCGGAGTAAACGGTTCCTTTACCCCATGAATCGCTGGCCATTCGATGCCATAGGTCAGCAATGCCTGCATCGCGTCGGTATAAGCCTGCGCGACTGGGTAGTGGTACTTGTGCATGCTGCCATCGGTCGCTGGCTCGGCCAGGCGCATGCCAAAGGTATACGGCTCGCACAGTGCATAGACTGGCGGCCGCCCCAGGGACGTTGGGGCGTCGCT
>JARLJJ010000074.1 GCA_031291275.1 Formivibrio sp. | reverse complement strand
TACATTTTCAGCAACGGTGAGCGAATCGTAGAGCGCGGCATGCTGAAAGAGGAATCCCATCTTCTTCCTGAGCTCATTTAGCCGGTCGACCGATAGTCCCGATATGTCCTGTCCTTGAATGCGAATCGATCCTGAGTCCGGATGATTCAATCCGATGATCAGCCTTAGCAAAACACTCTTGCCTGTTCCACTACGACCGAGAACGGCCAGGGTTTCTCCCCGATCCACACGCAGACTGATTCCGTTCAGAACCATGTGTGTTCCGAAGGATTTGTGCAGGTTATCAACGGCGACAGCGGGCGCACGACCGTCTCCCTCGATTTCCTCCGGGTCAATTGAGATGTCAGTTTCAGCGGCCATTGTGGTGACCTTTCATGTGCATGGCTAAGGAAAGACAACGAGGATGAACTTAACCAACACAACATCCGCCAGGATGAGAAAGAGGGACCCCAGCACAACCGAGTTCGTGGCCGCGCGGCCTACCCCCTCAGCGCCTCCGGTGGTACGCATTCCCTGAAAGCAGGCAATGAGTCCGATGATTAGTCCATACACGGCGGTCTTGAACGTGGGCGGCACGAACGCATTGAACGTAGCGCCATTGAAGCCGCGTGCGATGAACTGATGGAACGACAGCGGTTCAACCAACGCCTGGGCAAACCATCCTGTCAGCAACGCGCACATATCGGCGGTGATGGTGAGCAATGGCAGCATCACAATACACGCCAGAATTCTGGTTGCCGCGAGCAACCTGTATGGATTGATCGCGGATGCTTCGAGCGCGTCGATCTGTTCGGTCACTTTCATCGACGCGAGTTCCGCGCCAATGCCCGCTCCCACACGTCCACTTACCACGAGGCCGGTGATGATGGGACCCATCACTTCAACCACGGAGTAGACGAGACTCGACGGAAACAGAGACTTGGCGCCGAAGCGGCTGAGAGTGTAACGAGCCTCCAGTGAGACCACAACGCCGATGGCAGCGCCAGCCAGCGCGACCAAGGGAAACGACTTCGATCCAACCTCGTCGAACTGGCGTATCAGTTCACGCCATTCATAGGGCGGTGTGACGGCAGCCCGCAGGACTCGCCAAAAAAAGATACCCAGATTGCCAAACCACTCGAAGAAGTCCCCGATGAGCTTCGAGGCGGAGTCCACGACGGCAAAACCAGGCATGTTACAGCGACCCGGAAGTCGCGCCTGGATGCTTGCATCGTGTGTGGAGGTCATAGCTCTCAATGGTTTGGGCCGAGATCGGGCGAACCGTGTCCGTTATTGAGGTGTACGCGAGACAGCAAGGAGTGCGGTCCCTTATACAGAAACTCGAGGGCAATGTTGCCACCGATGAATGCGAGCAGATTGTAATTGCCCAACCGGAGTGCATCTTTCGCGCCGAACCTATCCGGGTACCAGCCAAACACGGCGACAGTGGATCCCGCATAGGGCGCGAGAAGAGCAGATAAAGAAAGGGTGCGATGGCCGTCCTGGCCGTGGCGCGCTGTCACGGTTGAGAGCACCGCGTGGCGCAAACGAGGGAGTACGCCGCTGCATTCGCATTGATAATAGAGCGTGTCTTCTTTTAACGCTTCAGAGAGTCCATAGCGTGTTGTGGTTGCAGTTGCAGCCATGCCAAAGTCGGATCCGAATCGCTTAGCATAACCCTCTGCGCCTTGATGCCATTCAGGTGGAGCATTGGACAATTGACCTATGCCGGCTGCGACCCCAGCGCCAACCACTGGGTAGGGACCGAATGCGTCGAAGACATAGTTTGTGACCATCACCATATGCGTCGGACGCGAATAGATCGGGTCCGACGGTGGCGACGCCATCACCGTAGCTGTTGCTGAAGGGTCATTTGGTGCAAGTAGCGATTGCGATCTCGCTGCGTGGGGCATGGCTGCGATAGAAGCGCCGACCGAAAGCATGAAAACTGTCCAGCACATCTTCATGATGAGCCTTCCTTGATAGATCGAGGGTCCCGAGCGAATGTAAGTGTCCAATCCGAATAGGGAAGGCAACCAAACCAAATGTTGGTTGACGGTGGCACAGGAGCCTTACTGTTCAGACTAGACAACTCAATCGCATTTACAGTTTGTCAGGGCCGAGAGTCTTAAGGATGGTCATATTTGCTCGGCATCAACCTGTAAATTGCTTGCGCATCCTCGGTGCCGCCGGGTTCTGGCCCAATGGGACCATCAACATGTACATAGTGATGACTCGCTTCAATCGCGAGACATTTGCATCGCTGAATTCCGGCGAGTCTGACACAGCAGATGGCCTTTGAGCGCGGCCTTCGATGTTCAACGGCCGCAAGTGAAGCGGTCGGGGTGAGCAATGTTGAACAGGATGTTGTTCCGATATATGTCATAGTCACTAAGGGCCGGTTGTATCTCTCCTTTACGCGTGGATCATCTCGATCGGGATGCTGGACGCCCGGCTCGAAACCACGTTGGCGGCGACAGGCGGTGAAAAGCGCACGGGCTGCGTTATGTGCCTCTGGCTCCGTTCTACTCATTTCAGTCAATCTGCCCAAATAATCCGCGTCCCCTGGTAGGTGTTCTTTTGTGGCGGGGGCATTCATGCGGACAAGCAAGCTGAAAATGAGGAAGCAGCTGGCAGCTAAGACAAACACCGGCGCATTCACCTCTGCTGACTTTCTCGCCTGTGCCGGACTGGGGCGCACAATCGTCGAACGGGATCCGAAAGGCACTTTTTTTCTCAGCGCGATTTAGCCGAAGCTCTATTAGAGCATTTTAGCAATTACTGTAGACCGTTGATGCAGTAATTGAGCCATGCATTGGCGTTTTCTGGAGTGATCAGCCGGATGGCTTCGGTGATGGCTTTCTCCAGAGCTTCTTTGGTTCTTGCCTTGGCCGAGCGAAGG
>JARLJJ010000516.1 GCA_031291275.1 Formivibrio sp. | reverse complement strand
GTCATCGCCATTCCGCTCTCGCTGGTTGGCGCGTTCGCGATGATGGCCACTCTGGGCTTCACGATCAATCTGCTCACCCTGCTGGCGCTGGTGCTGGCCATCGGGCTGGTGGTTGATGACGCCATCATCGTGGTGGAAAATGTCAACCGGCATATGGACAATGGTGAGACGCCGTTCAACGCTGCCATCGAAGCCGCGCGTGAATTGGGCGGTCCGATCATCGCGATGACAGTGGTGCTGATTGCGGTTTATGTCCCGATCGGATTTCAGTCCGGCCTGACCGGCGCACTGTTCACCGAATTCGCATTTACCCTGGCGGGTGCAGTGACCATTTCGGCTATTATCGCGCTGACCCTGACCCCGATGATGAGTTCGAAAATTCTCAAGCAGATTGACCGCGATCATCCTTCCTGGGACAGCAAGATCGTCAGCTTCATCGACCGCCAGTTTGGCCGGATTCAAAGGTTTTATAGCAGGCTTCTGCAAGGTAGCTTAAATAACGTACCGCTTGTGATGATATTTGCGGTGGCTATTTTCATTAGCATTTACTTCCTCGCCAAAGGCGCTACCGCCGAACTGGCGCCGCAGGAAGACCAGGGCATCGTGATCATGTTCGCGACCTCCGCCCCGAACGCCACTATCCCGCAAAAAACCATGTGGGACGAGCGTTTGAATGCGATGATGCTGGCACATTCCGAAGCCGCTGGAACCTTCCAGATCGACGTTCCGGGCCAGGATATTCTGGGCGTAGTGATGAAACCTTGGGATGAACGCACCACCAGCTCAACGCAACTTCAAAATGCCTTGCAAGCCGAGGCCAATGCCAAGATTGCCGGCCAGCAGATTGTGGCGTTCCAACCGCCGTCGCTGCCTGGCTCTAACGGTTTGCCGATTGGATTTGTGTTGAAAACCACCTCGGATTTCTCGCAGCTTTATCCGGTTTCGCAAAAATTCCTGGCGGCGGCTTTGAAGACCGGAAAATTCATGTTCCTGCAAAGCGACTTGAAATTGGATCAGCCGCAGGCGACAGTGACGATTGACCGCGCCAAGGTCTCTGAACTTGGGCTGACGATGAGCAGCGTGGGTGCCGCACTTGGGGAAGCCTTAGGCGGCGGCTATGTGAATTACTTCAGCCTCGATGGCCGGTCGTACAAGGTTATCCCGCAGGTGCAACGCAAGTTCCGCCTCAACGTCGCGGATTTGAACGACTACCCAATCACCTCGATCAACGGGATCAACGTGCCGCTATCCTCGGTTGCCACCATCACAACATCGGTGATTCCAGAATCTATCAATCATTTCC
>JARLJJ010000515.1 GCA_031291275.1 Formivibrio sp. | reverse complement strand
CGGGTACGGCTGCTCTTGAATGCATGTTGGCTCATCGGCCTGTTGTTGTTTCCTATCGCGTAGCTCCGCTGACGTATCGATTGGTTAAACGCAAATATCTACTGCCCTACGTGAGTCTGCCCAATATTATTGGCAAGCGTTACTTGGTCCCGGAATTTTTGCAAGAGGCTGCTCAGGTTGAAAATCTGGTTCAAGCGCTTTCGGCCTATCTGGATGATTCAAGGCTGTCCGGTTTGATCTCCAAGTGTTTTGCCAAGATGCATGGCGATTTGCGCTGCAATGCTGCCGAGCGTGCTGCTACCGCATTAGTGCCGCTGTTGGGGGGCGTTCGATGAAGTATATCTGCGGCGTTGATGAAGCTGGCCGCGGACCTTTAGCCGGTGCTGTCTATGCAGCGGCGGTGATTTTGCCTGAATCTCACCCGATTGTGGGATTGAATGATTCAAAGAAACTCAGCGCCCGTCAACGGGAACGCTTGTTCGAAGAAATCAAAACGCATGCTGTGTCTTGGGCTGTTGCTTCGGCCAGCGTGATAGAAATCGATACGCTCAATATTCTTTGGGCAACGATGTTGGCCATGAAACGTGCTATTGAGGCGTTGTCGGTTCTGCCACAGGAAGTACTCGTTGATGGTAACCGTATCCCTGATGTGGCGATGCCAGCACGTGCCATTGTACGAGGTGATGCGACGATCCCTGCCATATCGGCCGCCTCAATATTAGCCAAGGTCAGTCGGGATCGCGAAGCCGACGAGTTGGAACTTCATTACCCAGGATATGGTTTTGCGCGGCACAAAGGCTATCCAACACCCGCTCATCTTGAGGCGTTAATGCGTTTGGGCCCAACACCGGTACATCGACAAAGTTTTTCCCCTGTTCGTCTTGCTTCGGCGCAAGGGAATCTTTGGTTGACTTGATTTGTTGTCGCGATAACAACTTGCCTCTAATATTCAAAGAATTTGGCAAGTTGCCCTTGTATAATCCCTGCTGAATCCAGTAATTCATTTGTCAAACTGAACAGGAAACGAACGGATGTTCGTCATCGTTGGCTATATTTTCATGTGCGCTTGCATTTTTGGGGCGTTCTCTATTCACGGTAAATTGATTGCCTTGTGGCAACCGATTGAAATCATCATTATTTTGGGCGGCTCTATCGGTGCAATGATTGTGGGTTACGGTGGTAATCCATTGAAGGCAACGGTCAAAGCTTTGCCCACCTTATTCAAGGGATCGGTTTATCGCAAAACCTTCTATATGGACCTTTTTGCCCTTTTGTATGAATTGCTGCAAAAAGTGCGTAAAGAAGGCTTGATGTCGATCGAAGGTGATGTCGAGGAGCCACATGCCAGTCCTTTATTTTCCAAATATCCGAAGGTTGCACATGACCACCATGTGGTCGAGTTCCTGACCGATTATTTGCGCTTAATGGTTGGCGGCAATCTGAATGCGTTTGAAATTGAAAATCTTATGGATGTAGAAATAGAAACTCACCATCATGAAGCAGAATATCCAGCACAAGCCATGAGTAAAGTGGCGGATGGGTTGCCAGCGTTCGGGATTGTGGCTGCCGTTATGGGTGTTGTGAATACGATGGGATCTTTATATTTGCCTCCGGCAGAACTTGGGCCTATGGTTGGTGCTGCTTTGGTAGGTACTTTCTTGGGTATTCTGATGGCGTATGGTTTTATCGGCCCTTTGGCGACAATTCTGGAACGCAAAGTTTCTGAAGGTACGCAGGTATTCAATGTGGTAAAGGTCACGTTACTTGCCAGCTTGAATGGCTATGCACCACAAGTGGCGGTCGAGTTTGGACGCAAGGCCCTCAATTCGACTGAGCGTCCCAGCTTCAAAGAGCTGGAAGACTTTGTTAAAAATGCCAAAAACAAGTAAGCGAAATCTTGATTCGTTCGTAATCGGAGTTACAAAGTGAGTGACGATTCCCAGCGTCCTATAGTCGTCAAAAAGATCAAGAAAGGCGGCCATGGCGGCCATGGCGGAGCATGGAAAATTGCTTTTGCTGATTTTATGACTGCCATGATGGCCTTTTTTTTGTTGATGTGGCTGCTGGGTTCAGTTTCCAAAGGTAATCTGAAAGGGATCGCAGATTATTTTGCCAATCCGGTAAAAATTGCATCTTCAGGCGGTGAGGGGACAGGCGATGCAACTTCGTTGATTAAGGGTGGGGGCGAGGATTTGACTCAGCAAGCGGGTCAGGTCAAGAAGGGTGAAGCGAAACGTAGTGAATCAGCACAAGATCGTCAACGTCTATCTGAACTGAAAAAGAAGTTCGAGGTGTTGATGGATGAGAAAATGCAGAAAAGCAGCAAGTTGGCTCAGTTCAGAAACCAATTACGCCTGGATATGGTGGCTGAAGGATTGCGCATTCAGATTGTGGATGAACAAAATCGTCCGATGTTTAAATCGGGCAGTTCAGAGCTTGAGCAATATACGCGGGACGTACTGCACGAAATTGCCAATTTGTTGAATGAAGTACCCAATTCAGTTTCCCTTTCTGGGCATACCGATGCAGCCCGGTTTTCGGGTGGTGAGCGTGGATATAGTAATTGGGAGCTTTCGGCTGACCGTGCAAATGCCTCACGGCGTGAGTTGTTAACTGGCGGTCTTGACCCGCAAAAAGTCCTGCGTGTAAATGGTTTTGCTGACGTTATTCCCCTCGATAAAGACAATATCTATGACCCTATCAATCGTCGGATCAGTATTGTCGTTCTAAACAAGGCTGCTGAAGACGATATTCGTCTTCAGGCTGGCCGTGCTGCCTCAGAGCCTGATCAAACTAAAACCGGCATGACGGTTAACGTACCCCGTTGATCAGTTGTGAGATGTGCTGATTTCATGATCCGTTCCCAGCTGTTCATCTTTGGATGCATTCAATCGCTGGCAATTACGCTGTTCCTGCTTATCCTTGCAATTTGGCATGCCCCGATATGGGCTTGCATGCTTGCTTCCTGCATTTTTGCATTATCCGCTGCTTGGCGTTGGCACGATGCGTGGTGGTGGGGGGGCATTCATGCTTTGTTTTTTCCTTCAATATTTCTGGCATTGCAGCTGAACATTTCACCCTTGTGGTACCTGCTAGCATTCACCCTGAGTTGGGTCGTATTTGGGCGTGTCGCAGTGAATCGCGCACCTATCTATCTCTCAAATCGGCAGGTGTTAACAGCACTGGAAGCGCGACTGCCAAAAAATGGTCATTTTCTGGATATCGGAGCGGGTACTGGTACTGTACTGGCTTGGTTAGTGAAGCGGCGGCCTGATTTGCAGTTATACGGGATCGAGCAAGCGTGGCTGCCATGGCTTCTCGGGCGATTTCGTCTCCCTTCCAAGGTAAAATGGCTACGGGGCGATTACCAAAAACTAGATTTCGCTAACTTTGACATGGCCTATGCTTTTTTGTCCCCCGTCCCGATGGAAGCGCTCTGGCAAAAAGCCCAAAGAGAAATGCGTCCAGGCACGCTGTTTTTAAGTAATACATTTATAGTGCCGGGTGTTGCACCAGATGAAATGATTGAATTGGGTGACTGGAAAGGCGGGAGGCTGCTGTTATGGCATATGTAGACAGAAAAGCACGCGCTGAAGAAAGTTGGGAGACTTATTGGGAAACTCGGGCCATACCCATTCTTGAGGTGAGCAAGAACAGCTTGCAACTAATGTTACGACGGGCTGAACGGGTTCGGCCAGCAGATGTCGCCAAGGTCGTGCTCGCCGATCCATTACTGACTTTGCAGGCGCTGCGCTATATCGGCCGGCGCGAACGTTCTTCTTTAGCGGCAGATGTAGTATCCATTGAGAAAATTGTGATGCTGACGGGAACGGTGCCGTTTCTTGAGCAGTTTTGCAGTTTGCCTACGGTGGAAAGTGTGCTGCAGCCGCATTCGGCCGATGATTACAATGAATTTCTTCAGGAACTGTATCTTTGCCGATTTTCAGCTCGTCTTGCTTTGGCTTATGCCGACTGGCGTTACGACGCGCGTCCGGAAGAGGTTGCCACGGCTGCGATTCTTTCCCGCGGCCATCTACTATTGTATTTACTGAGGGGAAAACAGAGCACGCATTCATCTCCACAAGGAACGGATCTTTGCCGGTTTCTCACTCATCTCAATATTCCGTTCGCCGTAGTGCAGTTGCTTGATCCCGCCGATAATTTGCCTCCTCGTGCAATATTGCAACAAGCTGTATTGCGTCTTGTCGATGCGTTTCAGTTGGGGTGGTGGCAACGCTCGGTTCAAGAAGAGCTTGCGCTGATTGCCAGTATCCTGGAGGTTGAAACCGCCGCTGTTTGGCAAGCACTGTGCCGTGTGGCGTTATTCTTTGCCCAGGATCCAGCGCGATGGCCGCAAATTACCCACCCTGCACGCTGGTTGCCAATGCTGCCTGGGGATTGGTCAATGCCGGCTGTTGTGGCCAGCAAGCCGATTGAAATGAACTTGCCACTCATCAAGCCAGACCCATTGCAACAGCATATGCAGACGCTTCACTTGATTTGCAGGCAAGGTCTGCCAGCTAAAGACATTATCTTGCATACCGTGCAGGCTTTATCGGCAGGATTAGGCATGCGGCGCATCGTATTTGCGGTGCAAGCCCCAGGGCAATCGGAGCTGCGTGTACGTTATGTGTTGGGCGTTCCCACAGAATCGCATTTGCGTCATCTCACCATCAAAATGGATGGCTCGAATATATTTTCCCGTTTGATGGAAAAACCGCAGGGGCTATGGATCAATGAAAGCAATGCTGTGCGGGTGATGCCTTCTTTCCCCTCTGAGTTTCGTGCCTGCTATCAAGCTGAGCAATTTTGCATTATGTCGATATTCGCTGGAACAAAACCACTTGGCATCATGATCGCTGATCTTTCTGGTTCGGATTGCTTGACGGAGTATCACTATCAGCATTTCAAGCAAATATGTGTGCTGGCGATGAAGGCATTGGCTCGTGATGCATGACAATAAAATGGATGTTATCCAGTCCCCTCATAATGGGTTGTTCAAAGCAGCACGCAAACTTTTGGAACAGCGGCGCGAACGGCTGAAAGTGGGGCAGGCTTTATTGGATGGGCCTCATCTGCTTGCCGCCTGGCTGGATGCCAATCGGCCCGTTCAGCGAATTCTGCTGACTGAGGCGGGCTTGTCAAATTCGGAAATAGCTGCTCTGGTGAAACGTGCCAATGCGACGGTGAGTTTGATTGACGAGCGATTATTTGCAGAGATATCCGAATTGCCCAGTTTGAGTGGCGTACTAACCTGGGTCGCTATTCCAGAGGCGGGGGTTCCACGTACTTCGGGGCTTTGTTTACTGTTGGATGGCATACAGGATCCGGGTAATGTTGGCAGTATATTGCGAACGGCTGCTGCCGCCGGTGTGAATCAGGTACTGCTCTCCAGCGCCTGTGCTGATGTCTGGTCGCCCAAAACCTTGCGGGCTGGCATGGGGGCTCAGGCTGTGCTGGACATGGTGGAACGTGCCGATTTACTGGCGTTCAGCGAACAGTTTTCCGGGCGAATTGCCGCGACGCTGCTTGATGGTGCCACGGACCTTTACCATAGCGACCTCACTGGCGATCTCGCCATGGTTTTCGGGGCAGAAGGTGCCGGGATTTCGCTTGAAATGGCGTCAAAGGCCAATGTACGTATGAAGATTCCGATGGCACCGGGTATCGAGTCACTCAACGTTGGCGCGGCTGCCGCAATTTGTCTTTATGAGCGGGTAAGGCAATGCGCCATCCTATCGTGATGTTTACTGTGCATCCAGGATGGCACGTGAATTCAACGGTTGTATGGGGCGGGCATTCATCGAATAAAAGTGTTGAAAACGGGCAATTTGTCTTTTGGATAATTGAATAGGATTTTTGAGCACCATCCAGCGTACCCCTTCGGTACAAGGTGGCGTGGTAAGCGATCCGATGTAAGTCCAGTAATCCAGATTCGTTGGGAGAATATCGGCAGGATTGAATGTTTTCATGTCAAAGGTTCGACTCTCGTTCGCTTCGGGCAAGCTTTGCCAGAGTATGTTAAAGAGCGGATGATCCTTCAGGCCTTGTCCTATCAACACAGTAAGTACCGCCAGCTGTCCCGCATCATTGCGGTGGACCAAGTGAATATCCATGGCGAAATGCTTTCCGCTAATTGCTTCCTCACTGGGGGAGTGAAAGTTGAGCTGTAGAAGCTGGTAACGATCTTGGCCAATTTCGATAAAATTACCCGGCTCAACCGGAAGTTGAATGGTATGGCCATCGTTGAGGACGGAAAGCTTGGTGGGCTGGTACTTGATCTGCAATTTCCCCTGCGATTGCATGTAGGCATTGTCGATGTTGATCGGTGATTGTTGGCGTCCGTACGAACAACTGGCAAAAGCTGGGTCGAGTTCTGCCCAATGTGCGGGGCCAGACTCTCCATGATAACTCCATTGCTGCTCTTTTTTATCTGTGCTGCTTGCTTGCGTGGCAGGTATCTTATGTTCTGGTGCGGCATAACTCTTAGCAAAGGTGATAGTCAGGATAAAGTACACTGAAAGTCGCAAAATGGAGCGCACAGTAAATTTCCTCAAAGGATGGCCTGCTGAGCAGGCTGAAATAGTTACCTGGGTGCACTGGGTATAATCCAGCAAACAGTTACGGGCAAGGGAAGATGGGACTTTCTATTACGAGCGGTGTGCATTTTTATGCCAATTTACCGCTTTCATGGCAGCCTGATTTTGAATGTATTCCATTCGAGTCGGCACGTTATTTAGCTGTACTGGCAGAATTTGAGCATGCGTTGGAAGATCGCCCGCAGGAACAAGCACAATTGCATGCCAAGCTGGATCTACTTTTACTCTGGTTGGCACGCTCTCTAAGCAAAGAAATACCCGCATCACGAAAGACTTGGATAGGACTGGAGGCGATGAGTTGGGAATCAGCAGTACCGCTTGTCGTCAGTGACGTCGGAGCAGTAGCCCTGAATTTATCGGATGCGTTACCGTTTCTATTGCAATTACCCGCTACGATTACAGCCTGTGAGCAAGCGGGGGAAATTTGGCGTGTAGATGCACAACTCATCATTAAAGATGAAAATTTGCGTGATTGGTGGGAGCGCACGGTATTTCG
>JARLJJ010000073.1 GCA_031291275.1 Formivibrio sp. | reverse complement strand
TGCCGCCCATCAACGTGCAGCAATCGCCAAGACTGCATACACCACTTCCAAGGGATGGTTTGGGGCCTGTGATGAGTCTTGCGCGGAGAAGCGAACGCACTGGTCTCAGCTGGATGGGGAGCACAACGCCCTCGCTGTTGTGGTGCATGACAAGGAGCGGCGTGCTTGCGCTCACCTGGTGTGTCATCGTGTGTGTTTACTATGGGGACTCGGAGCTGGCGTGCCAGTGTGCTGCTTTCGCGCGGAGTGTAGATGATGAGGGCGCGTGGGGTTTGCTTTCAAGTTTATTCTTTTATGAAATTTGCGTTTGTTCAAGTTTCTTTTTCTGTCTGTGGACAGGGCATTGTCAATGGTCTTGCCATGCGGGATCTGCTTGACCTGTTTGGCACACGCTATGCCAATGGTGTGTCAAACGTCATGAGCGAGTACTGGGACAGCATTCGCAGATCCGACAACGCGCTGGAGGTGTTGGTCCTTCTACTGCTGTTTATCCCAGTGTTCATCCTAGTGGGGGTCCTTGGTGTAGGTGTCGCGTTTGTGTCTGCGGTGTTCACTGTGCTGGTGAAGTACGGGATACTGCCGGAGGTGCCCGTGTACCAGCTCAGCCTCTTCGCCCTCGGCCTCCTGTGTGTGTATCTGGTGTACCTGTGGGTAACTGGGTATTTCCAAGTCAGTGACAAAGGCTTTTTTGCTTCCCAGCGAGACGCAGCCGCCGATGGCATTGTCACTGTGGCTGTCACCGTGGTGGGCGTTCTGGTTCTTGGCGCTGTGGGAATTGCGAACCGAATGCGTCGGTAAACAAAAATACAGGCCCTGACTCGGACAAGCGAGTATGAAATGTACTCCACATATTACTCACGAGCTTGCCGGTGTGCAGTGAAACGCGGGGGCATGTCAAAAAGCAGGCCCCACTAGCAGCCAACACCGGCAGCGGCTACTGTGTGCCACAGTGATAGCATTCAAGCCTGAGAATGGAGCGCCGGCGGATTCCTTGTTAAAGACAGCAATAAAGTCAGCCAGAGTAGTATGCACCGGCAACATTCGGAAAACAATCTACAATATTGCACTAAATTCAGGAGGGGAACTAGAACAAGTCTGCCTCTGACCACGTGGGCCGCTGCACCACCTTGGCTGCCACTTGAATCGGTTTTTTAGGGGTCTGCGGCTTGTTGCCCGTCGGCTGCGGCCTGCTTTGCGCATTACTGTGCGCCTTTGCCGCAGAGGAGGGATGCAGGAACACGACGTCACTGGCCACGCTGGCCCGCCTCCCAGGCACCCGGGCAGAGGAGGTGAGCGCACTGGTGGATGTTACAAGAGCGGATCGCACCGCGTCGTCTTTT
>JARLJJ010000514.1 GCA_031291275.1 Formivibrio sp. | reverse complement strand
CTTTTTCGCCACGACCCGATCGCACATGCAATGGGGCTGGTCCGAAGACAATTCCCGCGTGGTTCAAAACTAGCTGCTTTACCACAGACACCCTGGCGCAAGCTTTGGCAAATGGGACACCGCGGTTTGGGAACTCAGGGCGCAATATCCTGACTCAGCCAGGTGTGCAGAATTGGGATGTTGCCTTCATCAAGCAGACGGCAATCAACGAGCGAATAAAGGTTGAATTCAGAGGTGAGTTGTTTAACGCGTTCAATCATACGAACCTTGGTACTCCAGGGGCAACGTTCGGCACAGGCGATTTTGGCGTGATCTCGTACAGCTCAGGGCCCAGGGACATTCAGCTAGCTGTAAAAACGAAATTCTGACGCCGTATTGCTCTATCCTCACCGACAGTACCCAAGGGATCGGACGCGGGATAGTGATAAGGCTGTTTGCCTCAGGAGTGTCGCTCTCACTTTGGGATGACGTTGAAATGCGGGCAAGGGCGCGGTCCACTTTCGCGCAGACAAAGTGACGGTCAGATGCATCACCTCGGGAGCCGCACGGACGCGGCTGTTCAAGCCGATGACAAAGGAGTTCATCGGCTACAGGCTAGCAAGAACTCCGAGGGGCTAATTGGATAGGGCAGAGGAGATCGCTTCCATGGTAGCCTGGTGAGCTTTTGAAGGGAACTCTTGCGCGACTGTCGCAGTCTTCGATTTGAGCGGCGGACGGCGACCACCTATTGGCCGAAATTCAGGTGGTTCATCATACATCTTCGGAATCCACCTTATTTCCAAGATGTGCGGAGATCTCCTGTGCTGTGGCTTTCACAGCAGAGGCCAGCTTGGCAGCGTTCTCTTTGGGAATTTGGGCCGATGTGCCGGCCACACTGACTGCGGAAATCACCTTGCCTGCGGAGTCGTAAATCGGAGCTCCGATGCAACGAAACCCAATCTCGCCCTCTTCGTCGTCAAAGGAGTATCCAAGTTCACGTATTTTCATCAATTCGCGAGCGAGCTTAACTGGGGAAGTAATCGTGTTTCGGTTGTATCTGGCATATGTGCGCCCAGTAAGCCGTCGACTCATATCAGGCTCTGGAGCAAACGCTAGCAGGGCCTTTCCCAAGCTAGAACTATTTGCGTCAAGTCGCCGCCCCACCCAAGTCGCCAGCCGCAACATGCCCAAAGCCTCGACCTTTTCTATGATCACTGCCTCGGCACCCTCGAGAATTGCCATATGCACCGTGAGTCCGGTCTTAAGCATTAGATCCTGCAAGAAAGGTCTGGCCTGTTCACGCAAGTCGAGATTCTCGAGGGCGGTATTACTCAGGCTGATAAGCTTAAGACCAAAGTGATATTTTTTGCTTAT
>JARLJJ010000513.1 GCA_031291275.1 Formivibrio sp. | reverse complement strand
CCTGTGTTTGGTGCTGGCTTTTGTCAACATCATCTATGGACTGTCCTTCACTCACTCTCAAAGCGTGAGTTGGATAAGCACCATTGCCATCTCCGCCGTCACTGGTGCGCCTGCGTGTGGTTGTGTTCAACCTGTGCCAGTGCTGCGTGCAGCTTTGATCGTCTTTTTGGTGTATGTTCCTGTTGTCATCAAGTTCCAAGTCCTTCTTGTCCTCCCCCAGACTGCGTGTTCACTCAGCCTGTTACCATTTTGGTCACGACCATTCTGCGCTTCCTGTACATACACCATTACAAAACCGTGCGGGAGATCGTGTTTGGAGACGGAACCCCCCCTGAGTCCCCTTTCTCCATAGTAATCCGGCGCGTCAAGTTAGCATGGTCTGCATTGAGGTGCAAGGCAAAGACTGATGCCAAAGTAAAAAGCGAAGCAAAGCCTGAACTTTGAAGTCCGAGTCAATAGCAGTTCGTAAATATAGTAGCCGTTATATAGTAGCCGTTTTCAGTTCCCCTCAATCTCCCCCACTGAAATCGAGCTGCTCCTACGGAGCGCCCTCATCATGGTCAGCACATCGTTCCGGCACCAAGCTGGTGGGTACACAAGAAGCCCAAAATACGTTCAGGGTTCGGAGCACTCTAGGCATTGGTGCAAGCTGGTTGCATACTACTTTAGCCGTGAAGAGTACTGTTTATGACCTTGACTACTGACTTGGCTGAAAGCGCTCGTTGGGCTAGTTGTCTCTGAATTGTCTCGCAGGCGAGTCGCAGCTTAAACGCTTTCTTATGCACAAAGCATGCGCGTTTCGCATGGAGAGCCTTATCTGAACCAAGCATTCTTGGTTCATTTCCACGATCACCACGCCGGTACTGGTGCCGATATGGGTTTAGGGCAGGGCAGCCTTGGACTCGGAAAACACTCGAGGCACCCAGTCAGCCTGCGTGCTGCCGCGTAAGCATAGTAAGCAAGGTTTACTTGTAGTAAGTTTGAGAAGGAAATACTAGTAGCCCCTCCTCCTACGAGGTGGCCGTCTGGGTGACTGCGAGTGCCAGTCCCACGGCGTCCCTCGTGGTCGTCCTACGGACCATCCTCACTGCCGCGGCAGAAGTCACAGTTGAACCATGCGGAGGCCTGAGATCGTGTTTGGCGACTGAGCCTGCTTGCTTTCCCTGTTGAATCGGCCCGGGTGTTCTCTGCTGTTTCTGCTTTGGTTCCTGCGTTATGATGCTTCAGGACTTACGGTATCACATAGTGGGAGAAATAATCCGTAGACAAACTGAACATGGCATTGTTTGCTCCGTAAGCTTGGTGTTACATGTCAAGACTCAACTCATCAAGGTACACACAGGAATGAAGAGAAATATGAGCATGCAATGAAAACGGTGACAGCAGAAACAAAATAAATGGGAAAGGAAAGCTCAGTCGCCAAACACGATCTCCCGCACGGTTCTGTGGTGATGCGCGTGCAGGAAACTCAGGATGGTCTTTGCCAGAATAACAGTAGGCTGACTAAACAGGCAGTCTGTGGGAAAGCCATGAAAGCACTTGAAGGCAAAGCAGGAAAACTCCAACGCCACACGGTGCGTTACCCTCAAGCACAGGCAGCGCACCAGAGATGACGGAGATGGCAATGCTGCTCATCCAATTTGCGCTTTGTGAGGGAGTGAAGGACAGCCCGTAGATGATGTTGACAAATGCCAGCACCAAACACAGGAACACGATCATGAAATATACAACGCCGACCATGAAAGCACGTTGATCGGCATTGGCGTCCCACACCGTGATCTCATCGGTACGTGTGCGCATTGTAACAGTGTGAGATTTCCTGCAACGCGACACAAGCATACACTGCATTGAAGTAAGCCCACAGGTCAAGCACATCTCACTAACTCAAAAACATCTCTGCAGCCCCCAAATCCCCTCGGAACCACGTGTCCTTACTTGATTGCAATATGTATCCGCTTGGCTGCAATGCCAGCTGTTGTTTTCACCACCGCGTTGGCTTTCAAAACGTCAGCATCCAGGCGGCGCAGCAGAAACGTGTTGCGTTGCAGGCTGGCTGCATGGTTTGCCACCACTCTGGCCACCCAGGCGCGTGTGAACAGGGAGATCACAAGGCCTATGACGTGCAGACCCCCAATAATGCTGACAGTGTATATACTGCTCCTGAGATACAGTGGTGGTAGCACGGT
>JARLJJ010000072.1 GCA_031291275.1 Formivibrio sp. | reverse complement strand
TGCGCAACACGGTACCCACAGCTTGTGCTTCAGTCAGCCATCCTTTTTTCGGTTCAGGTGCATATTGTTCTACATATGAAGAACCAATGGACATACCATCAGCCATCACATTCCGAGAGCCAAATGAATTTGAAGGTGCCTGTAATTCAGCCATACCTGCACCTTGCACAATCTCAGAAGGCCGCACTTTTGTCCCGCGTTGCACCCATTCCAGCAATTGATCCGCCCGATTAACCGCCACAAGTTCACGCGTCATCGGTGCCCATGTGCTGCGCTGGCTGCTTATCCGCTGTTCGAGATGACCATCCAGCATTGCGGCATGGGCTTGTCCCTCATTTTGAGGACCCATGCCATTGAGTCCAGTGATGGGAGAAACAGACTCAGCACTTTTCTTGATTTTCAACTGCAGTTGGGCAGCAATGCCATTGCGGGCCAGTAGCGCATTGAGGCCATCGTAGATAGGCGCTATTTTCTGAGTCATTACTTCATTCAATTGCTGCGCCAAAGGCGTTATCAAATCTGCTGATACTTCGATGGTTTCCAGAGCCATTACGATACAACGGGCAAAGAGGTAGGGACGAAAGGGATTTTCTCGCTCCTTGATATCTTCCTGTTCAAACAATAAAGCAATGCGAATATTGAGATCACGCAAGGGATCTTCGGCAGCATCACGCAACTGTTTGGTCATCAAATCAATCTGTAATTCATCTTCAAACGCGGATAGATCAATCAGGGAAAGTGAGCTGGCACTGGGGGAATCATAAAAGGCTGGGCGAAACATGTTATAGGCAGTCTGAAAACTGCGATTCAGCAACTGCTCCATCATGCCAATCAGCTGACGCTTAAGCGCGATATGCTGATTCAGTAGCACAGCACGCGCATCCAGAAACTGGCTCTGCCCAAGCAAGGTGGGTGCATTACGCGCTTTCTCAAACAAATACGCATCTGCCATCTGGATCACCTCATCCAGAGACTCGCCATATGTGCGTAAAAATTCGGCACGAGTGGCCGACAAAAGAGAATTTCTGTCCATCATCCCGCTTTCCAAAATTCAACATCCCGGTGATATTCTGTTAACTACTTCCGCTACAAGTATAAGTGGCAGAAAAGATGGGCGCAGCGTTTAATGACTTTTGCGCACTCGATATTCGCGCAAGCGAAAAAACACACGCCACAATAGCAGCACGGCAAGCAAGGCGGCATAAATAGCAGGCTGGGTAATATCGATTTTTACCAACCACCAGTAATGCAACACCGCCAATATTGCCGCAGGATAAATCAACCGATGTAGCCGTCCCCAGTTACGTTTGAGCCGGCGCATCGCGGCATTCGTAGAGGTCAGTGCCAATGCCAGACAAAAGAGAAAGGAGACAAACCCCACCGTAACAAACGGTCTGCGCACAATGTCTTTCAGCATACTGGCCCAATCAAAAAAAAGATCAAGACCTATCCAGTTTATAAAATGCAAGGAAGCGTAAAAGAAAGAAAATAGCCCCAACATGCGCCGGTAGCGAATCAGTGTATTCCAGCCGGATATTTGTCGAAGTGGTGTTACCGTTAAAGTCAGCAACAACCCGACCAGCGCCCAAGTTCCGGTCGAACGCTGAATAAACTCAATCGGATTGACTGCAGCACCGCTCACCACGATCCACACCAAGCGCAGAAGCGGAAGCAGACAGATCGCAAACAAGGCTAATTTGTATTTGCGCATTAAAAATATTTCATTAGATCCATGCCAACATACAACCCTGCCACCTGATCGGCATAACCGTTAAACGGCAACGTTTTGCGTCGACTGAACTCTCCAATCCGTCGCTCGGTTGCCTGACTCCAACGCGGGTGATCCACTTTGGGATTCACGTTGGAATAAAAGCCATACTCATTCGGTGCAGCCATATTCCAACTGGTTTTTGGTTGCTGTTCGACCAAACGGATTCGCACAATCGATTTGATACTCTTGAAGCCATATTTCCACGGCACAACCAATCGGATCGGCGCACCATTTTGATTGGGCAGCACGTCTCCATACATACCGACAGCCAGAATTGCCAAGGGATGCATCGCTTCGTCGATTCGCAAGCCTTCACGATATGGCCAATCAAGGACGGCATATTTGACTCCCGGCATTTGCTTCGGGTCATTCAAGGTTTCAAACGCGACAAACTTACCCTTGGCGGTCGGTTCCACCTGTTTGAGCAAAGCAGCAAGCGGAAAGCCTATCCAAGGAATCACCATCGACCAGCCTTCCACACAACGCATGCGATAGATACGCTCTTCCAGCGGGGCCAATTTCAACAAATCATCGATACTGAAGGTTTTGGGTTTTGCAACTTCGCCATCGACCACGATCGACCAAGGACGCGTTTTCAGGCTGCCAGCATTCGCTGCTGGATCTTCTTTGTTTACACCAAACTCATAATAGTTGTTGTAGGTAGTCGCCTCTTTCAGACTGTTCGTTTTTTCATCTTTAAGCGGTACGCCAGGTTTAGCGCTCAGCGAAGCCATGGCATCAGCAGCTACAAACAAGCCTCCAGCCGTTGTCGCCATAAATTGCCGACGATTCAGGTAAACCGATTTTGGAGTGATTTCAGAAGGTTCAATCTCTGCAGGCTTACGGATCAGCATGGCAATACTCCTTGGGAAAAAGATTCAGTCAGTTAGTCGCACCACTCTTGACTTTATGACATTCTGCCATGCGAATGATTCCTTTTATACTTTACGAGACCACTCCGTATTCACCGGCATCTTCCTGAATAGATTCAGACTGCTGCAACGCCCACATATCCGCATAGCGCCCATTCAATTCGAGAAGCGCTCGATGAGTACCACGCTCGATAATGCGACCGGCAGCAAGCACCAGAATTTCATCGGCATCGACAATCGTGGACAAGCGGTGTGCAACAACCAGTGTCGTTCGATTGGCCGAAATCTCTTTCAACTCGTTCTGAATTGCCTTTTCGGTATGCGAATCAAGCGCGGAGGTTGCTTCATCAAAAATCAGGATTGGCGGATTTTTCAAAATAGTCCGCGCAATTGCCACACGCTGTTTTTCACCACCCGAAAGTTTCAAGCCTCGTTCGCCCACTTGCGTTTCGAATCCTTCCGGCAAACTTTGGATAAATTCGTAAATATGTGCAGAACGCGCGGCCTGGATCACCTCATCGCGACTTGCATCCGGCCGGCCATAGGCAATGTTGTAATAAATCGAATCATTGAAAAGCACCGTATCCTGCGGAACGATACCAATATGCGCACGCAAGCTGGCTTGCGACAGATCGCGCAAATCCGTGCCGTTGATCGTGATGCTGCCGGCGTTCACATCATAGAAACGATACAACAGCCGAGACAACGTGGATTTCCCAGCTCCGCTTGCGCCGACAACTGCCAGTGTCTTGCCCGACGGGATAACCAGACTCACATCATGCAAAATTGGTCGATTGGCATCGTAAGCGAAATCCACATGTTCAAAGCGGATTTCAGCTTCCTGCGTTTGAAGCGGGTGGGCGGCGGAGGAATCCTTCACCTCGGTATTCACATCCAGCAGATTGAACATCTTTTCCATATCCGCCAACGAATGCTTGATTTCGCGGTAAATAAAACCAAGGAAATTGAGTGGGGTATACAACTGCAGCAAAAAGGCATTGACCAGCACCAGATCGCCCAGCGTCATCGTGCCGCGCACCACACCATCAGCCGCAAGCCAAACCAGTCCCGTCACACCCACGGCAATAATAATTGCTTGACCGGCATTCAAAATCGACAAAGTCACCTGACTCTTGACCGACGCGGATTCCCACTCTGCGAGGCTTTCATCGTAACGGTTGGATTCCCATCGCTCGTTGCCAAAATATTTAACGGTTTCAAAGTTAAGCAGGCTATCGATTGCGCGGGTATTTGCTTTGGACTCCATCTCGTTCATGGCACGGCGAAAGTTCATGCGCCATTCAGTGATCCCCAGCGTAAAAATGATATAGATGACAATGGTGCCAAACGTGATTGCAGCAAACGACCAGTGATACTTCTTGAGCAACAGACCTGCCACCAACAGAATTTCCACCAACGTCGGCAGAATATTGAATAGCGAAAATGACAGTAAAAACGAAATCCCCTTGGCGCCTCGATCAATGTCCCGACTCACCCCACCGGTCTGCCGCGTCAGATGAAAACGCAAGCTCAATGCATGCAGATGCTCGAATACTTGCAAAGCCACTTTACGGATTGCACCTTGAGTCACCTTGGAGAAAATAGCATCCCGCGCCTCGCCAAACACCGCAGAAGTCAGCCGGAGAACCCCATAACTCAAGACAAGCGTTAGCGGCATGACCAGCGGCTTGTGGCTGGCATCAAGCGCATCGACTATGCCCTTGAGCATAAACGGTATCGATACATTGGCAAGCTTGGCCGCCACCATCAACACCAGCGCCGCGATCACCCGATTTTTATAGCGCCACAAATAAGGCAGCAAGGACGCCAGAGTCTGCCAATCATTCCTCGATTTTTGTCGATTCATTAGTGCAGAATCCGTGGAACCGAAAGTAAAAACTCCGGAATAGGTGCATCAAATTCAGTACCGTCTTCACTTCGCATCTGGTAGCTACCACGCATGGTCCCAACAGGGCTTTCCAATGCCGTTCCACTCATGTACTCAAAGGTTTGCCCAGGCTGAATAACGGGCTGCTCGCCCACCACACCTTCACCCTCCACCTCTTGCTCGTGGTCATCCAGATCACGAATGATCCAGTGACGGGAAATCAACTGCGCGGGCTGGCTGCCTTTGTTACTGATACGGATCAGGTAACTAAACACAAAGTGGTTTTCTTCCTCGTCGGACTGGTCCGGCACGTAAAATGCCTGAGCCTCAATATCTATCTGATAGGGAATATGTTCGTTCATCGTAATTATCTCTTGTTCTTTATGGTGGGCTGATTCCGTTAAAATGGGCGCATTTCCCCATTCCTCAAGCCGAGACTTGATCATGCCAACTTTCCGCATTGCCCCTAGCCTGCTTTCTGCCGACTTTGCCCGCCTGGGTGAGGAAGTTCGCAATGTCATTGCTGCCGGGGCCGACATCATTCACTTTGATGTCATGGACAACCATTACGTTCCCAATCTCACCATTGGCCCATTGGTTTGCGATGCCATTCGCCCGCATACTTCAGCGCCCATCGACGTGCATCTGATGGTCAAGCCTGTTGATCGTATCATCCCCGATTTTGCCAAAGCAGGTGCGAATATCATCACTTTCCACCCGGAAGCCTCAGAACATATTGACCGCTCGCTTGGCCTGATCCGCGATTGCGGATGCAAAGCCGGCCTCGTCTTCAACCCCGCGACCCCCTTAAATCATCTTGATTACGTCATGGACAAAATCGACATCATTCTGCTGATGTCGGTCAATCCGGGTTATGGCGGGCAATCATTCATCCCGACCACCCTGGATAAGGCCCGTGCCGCACGGGCCCGCATTGACGAATACACCGCCCGGACAGGACGGGAAATCTGGCTGGAAATTGATGGTGGCGTGAAAATCGATAATATTCGAGAAATTGCAGCTGCCGGCATTGATACTTTCGTTGCCGGCTCGGCCATTTTCGGCAAGCCTGATTACAAAACCATTATCGACGCCATGCGCGCCGAACTCAGCCAAGTGGAGTAACCCTGCATGATCAAAGCCATAGCCTTCGACCTTGACGGCACATTGATGGATTCAATTCCAGATCTGGCCGCAGCAGCCAACGCGGCACGCGCAGAACAAGGCTTGCCCCTGTTACCATCCGACCAGATGGAAACCTATGTTGGTGACGGCGTGGAAATCATGGTTTCGCGCGCCATCGCCAATGACAAAAGTGCTGTCTATACCGGCTCGGCGCTGCAAAACCAGGCTCTCGCCACATTTGACGCGCACTATCGCGCCAACCTGACAGCTAACACACGTTTTTACGATGGGGTCGAGCCAGTATTGCGTGCGCTCAAGAAACGCGGCATGCCGATGGCCTTGGTCACCAACAAGGCTGAGCGCTACACCCACCCGTTGATGCAGGAACTCGGTGCCACTGAATTGTTCGATATCATGGTTTGTGGCGATACACTGCCGGAGAAAAAACCTTCCGCAGCTCCGTTGTTGCACGTCTGCGAAAAACTTGGCATTGCCCCGGCCGAACTGCTGATGATTGGTGATTCGGTCAACGATGCACTCACCGCCCGCAACGCCGGCTGTCCTGTCTATCTGGTGCCGCATGGTTACGCCGATCCGCACAGCATCGACGCCGATCGAGTGTTGCGCGATACCGCAGAGTTACTTGATCTGGTTTAAACCTTCTTGCTGACATGGGGAAGCCAGCAGAACAAGAATAACCACTTATGACATAAGGTATTGATTGCCCTGACCAATTAGCAGTTTTACCCAACAGCAAACCGGCAAGGGCGCTATAATCGCGCCCTTCTCTTTTATGGCGTCTTCCATGCTTCCCGCCAAGAACATCTTCAGCTATCGCAAATACTGGGCCAGCCGCTTCGGCACCGCCCCCTTCCTGCCCATGACCCGGGCGGAAATGGACCAGCTCGGCTGGGATAGCTGCGACGTGATCCTGGTATCGGGCGATGCCTATGTCGACCACCCCAGCTTCGGCATGGCGGTGATCGGGCGCATGCTGGAATCACAAGGTTTCCGCGTCGGCATGATCTGCCAGCCGGACTGGAAATCTGCGGCCGATTTCAAGCAGCTCGGCAAGCCGAACCTGTTCTGGGGCGTGACTGCCGGCAACATGGATTCGATGATCAACCGCTATACCTCCGACCGCAAAACCCGCTCGGATGATGCCTATACGCCCAATGCCGAACCCGGCAAGCGCCCGGACCGCGCCGTCGTGGTTTACTCACAGCGCTGTCGTGAAGCGTTTCCCGAAGTGCCGATCATCATCGGCGGCATCGAAGCCAGCCTGCGCCGCATCGCGCACTACGACTACTGGAGCGAGAAAGTCCGCCGCTCGGTACTGGTCGACTCCAAGGCCGATTTGCTGCTCTACGGCAACGCCGAACGCGCACTGGTAGAAGTCGCGCACAGGCTGGCAAAGAAAGAGCCTGTGGCCAGCATTACTGACGTACGCGGCACCGCGTTCATGCTGAAAAGCTGGCCCGAAGGCTGGGCACTGATGGATTCGACCGATGTCGATACGCCGGGCCGCGTCGAAACGCATCCCGATCCGTATTCGATGGAACCGGCCAAGAACGCGCCGCCGCCTGCTGCCGATGGATCGCAGCCAGTCCAGTTCGTGAGGAAACCCAAGCTCGACCGCAGCAAGACCGTGATCCGCCTGCCGGCATTCGAAGCCGTGGCCAACGACCGCGTGCTGTACGCGCACGCTTCGCGCATCCTGCATCTGGAAACCAACCCCGGCAACGCCCGCGCACTGGTGCAGCGCCATGGCGAACGCGATGTGTGGCTGAACCCGCCGCCGATTCCGCTGACCACGCCGGAGATGGATGGCGTATTCGACCTGCCCTACCAGCGCGTACCGCATCCGGGCTATCAGGGCGCGAAGATTCAAGCCTACGAAATGATCCGTTTCTCGGTGAACATCATGCGCGGCTGCTTTGGCGGCTGTTCGTTCTGCTCGATCACCGAACACGAAGGCCGCATCATCCAGAACCGCAGCGAGGAATCGATCCTGCGCGAGATCGAAACAATCCGCGACACCGTCCCCGGCTTCACCGGCATCATCTCCGACATCGGCGGCCCGACTGCCAACATGTACCGCCTGCACTGCAAGGACCCTAAGATCGAATCCTCGTGCCGACGTTTTTCCTGCGTATTCCCCGGCATCTGCGAGAACCTGAATACCGACCATGCGCCGCTGATCCAGCTCTACCGCAAGGCGCGCAACCTCAAGGGCGTGAAGAAGATCCTGATCGGCTCGGGCGTGCGCTACGACCTGGCGAGCGAATCGCCGGAATACGTGAAGGAACTCGTCACCCATCATGTCGGCGGCTACCTGAAAATCGCGCCGGAACACATCGCCGAAGGCCCGCTCTCGAAGATGATGAAGCCGGGCATCGGCACCTACGACAAGTTCAAGGCGCTGTTCGACAAGTTCTCGAAGGAAGCCGGCAAGGAACAGTACCTGATTCCGTATTTCATCGCGGCCCACCCGGGCACCAGCGATGAAGACATGCTGGAACTGGGATTGTGGCTGAAGAGAAACGGCTTCCGCCTCGACCAGGTGCAGAACTTCCTGCCGAGCCCGATGGCGCTGGCTTCGACCATGTACCACAGCGGCAAGAATCCGCTCAAGAAAGTGGGTCGCGATTCGGAAGATGTCTTCACGCCGAAGAAAAGCAGCACGCGGCGCCTGCACAAGGCTTTCCTGCGCTACCACGATGCGGACAACTGGCCGATGCTGCGCGAAGCCTTGCAGGCCATGGGCCGGCGCGATCTGATCGGCAACGGCAAGCACCATCTGGTGCCGTGGTTCCAGCCCCCCGGTACCGGGCTGAATGCCGAAGGTCGCCGCAAGCCGGAAGCCACCCCTGCCGGCGGCAAATCGCTGGCACGCCCGGTGGGAACCAGGACGCCTCAGCGCAAACCTGTTGCAGGAAATCCCTTTGGAAAACCCGCCGGGAAACCGATAGGGAAACGTAAACCATAAAACAGAGGGGGCGGAGAATCCGCCCCCTCTGTTTTAACTACCGCAGCAATCTTCGCTCCTGCGCGCCCGGACTTCAGATATAAAACCATTATTAAAGTGCATCCATCCTGGCTGAACTGTTCACTCGAACAAACCCGTCCCGGCGATTAGAATGCGGCTTCAATCGCTGAAATTCAAACTTGCCACTGGTTACAAGATCAGCGTGCGCCATCTACTACTGTGCCAATCATTCAACTCGGAAGTTGTGCAGCCTTTCTCAACGATGATCCTTATCGAAGGCTACAATGACATAGAGGTTGAGCCGATGATGCCCTCTTGCTAACCATCACCCCCGACTGCATCCAAAACAATACAGCTACGCCACCACTGGAGCATTTTCATGCCACTTGATCACTTGTTTTCCCCGATGCCACTTGGTGCAATCACACTTGACAACCGAATCATCATGGCACCGTTGACTCGCTCGCGCGCAGGCCAGCCAGGCGATGTCCCAACTTCACTTAACGCTGAATATTATGCCCAACGAGCCAGCGCAGGATTGATTATCACAGAGGCAACCCAAGTCTCCCGTCAAGGACAGGGTTATGCCTGGACACCGGGGATCTACACAGATGCTCAGGAAAAGGGATGGAAACAGGTTGTTGAAGCAGTACATGCCAAAGGTGGCAAAATTGCGTTGCAATTGTGGCACGTCGGTCGCATATCGCACCATTTACTGCAAGCCAACCTTCAAGCACCAGTTGGCCCCTCACCAATTCAGGCCAAAAACTCTTTCAGCTTTGTGATCCAGCCCGATGGCACACCATCCAATCAACCATGCGATATGCCCCGCGCAATTTCTAGCGCCGAAATTTCAGGGCTGATTGATGATTACGTCCGATCAGCTTTACGCGCACAACGAGCGGGATTCGATCTGGTGGAAATTCATGCAGCCAACGGCTATCTGCTTAACCAATTTCTTTCACCCAATAGCAACCAGCGTACTGATCAATATGGTGGAAATCCGGAAAATCGCGCGCGACTGTTGCTTGAAATTGTCGACGCAATCGCTTTGACCATCGGCGCGAACCGCATCGGCGTTCGTCTTTCACCTGGGGGCGTCTTCAACGATATGGACGATCCGGAGAGTGAAGCCATGGCCTTGTATTTGGCCAAAGAGCTCACTCTGCGCGGTATTGCTTATCTGCACATCGCCGAACCCGATTGGGCTGGCGGTCAGCCCTTAAGTGCTGAATTCCGCCGAGATTTACGCCTCGCCTTCCCCGGCAGATTGATTTACTGCGGTGGTTATACCGCAGAAAAAGCTGAAGCAGTGATTGTGGCGGGCATCGCGGATGCCATTGCTTTTGGCCGCCTATTCCTCGCCAACCCTGATTTACCCGAACGTTTTCTTGGAAACTCGCACCTGAATGCACCCGATCAGGAAACTTTTTATGGTGGAGGATCAAAGGGATACACTGATTACCCAAGCCTTTAATCAAACTTAAACCATAAAGCCCACCTCCTCTTCAACAGGGGACCGTGGGCTTTATGGTTTCGGCATTTCCACTTACATATCATTAAATGCTAATATTGCGCCGCATTGCCAATTAAATCTTCTTTCATACTGACGGCACAATACATGTCATGAGCAAATGTTTCGGTCAAAAACTCTGTCACCAGTTTGCCCGCTTCCTGCTGCTACAAGATTCATCCAACCAGATCGAACAATCTCCACGTTGGCAATTGAGTGCATTGCGGATCATTCTGGTATTTGGCCTATTACTCGACAGCACCATTTTCCTGCACATTTCCTGGATCGCAGCGCGAGCAGGTTTGTACGACATCATTGGTATGGTACTTTCCTTCTTCGTCGTATTGACGGGATCAATTTATCTCACCAGTCGTAGCCTGAAACTGGGTTCATGGTCATTGCTTTTCATTGTCTACGCAGCCGGTTTTTGTATCCTGACGACGATCAGTAACGTAGAAATTGCCAAGCTCGGAGTTATCTTTACCTACACGACACCACTGATCGCACTGATTTTGCTGGGTTCGAGAATGTCGTTGCTATTCATGTGCCTCAACGTTCTTCCTTTTGCTCTATTACTGCGCAACCAACCCTTGCCTAATGTGCTAAATCTCAGCACAACACTCCCGGAATCCCACACCTACATTCAGTCCTTGCTTTTCCTCTTTTTCAATGTCGGTATTCCCTTGGCATTTTCCCGAATATTGATTTCGTTAAATCGAGCATCGCGGCATATCCAACTTGCAAATCAGGCACTGGAAACCAATTTGGCCATCCATCAAGAGGTTTTCGAGCATAACGGATCGGCAACCCTACTATGTGCACCCGATGGCAATATCTTGCGTTCTAACTGCAAAGCCCGGAAATTGTTGGCCATCAGTAAAACTCAGGCCGAAGAAGGGAATCTGCACACCCTTTTGCAAAAAAACATTCAAGAAAACTTCGATGAAGTACCAAACATCTATTCGGCAGAAACACTAGGCGGAATCTGGCACATCCGCGAAACGCTACGCCCTGTCATGCTGCAGACCACACCTATGGCCATGGCTGGTAATTTCATTGTGTCATTGCACGATCTTTCCGAAATTCAGCAATTGCGCTCAGAACTCAACAGCCATCTTGATCGCGCTAATTACTTCGCCCGCCACGACGGGCTGACGAAGTTACCCAACCGGGTTCACTTCATCGACCTCTTGAACGAGAAAATCAATAAAGCAAAACAATCCGGCAAACACCTGGCCGTTCTCAATATCAAGATCCGCGATCTGCGCACTGTCAACGAGCGTTATGGCATTACCAATGGCGATAACCTTATCAATCAAGTTGGCCAGGCTATCAAACAGAACCTACGCGGCAAAGACCAACTTGGACGCACTCGCGGAGGTGCTTTCTCATTGCTGCTTTCAGATATTCTTCAAGGGGAATCCGATTTACCTGAACAGATTGACTTCTATGTAAATCAACTTCCGCGTTCACATGCTATTGCGGAACACACACTTGAAATCAGCTACTTTATTGGCGCGTCCACTTTCCCTCAAGATGCAAACAGCGCCCAGGATTTGATCAGTTTCAGTGAGCAAGCCCAGCATAGCGCACGATCAGAGCAGGTGGAGGACCCGGTCTATTTTGACCAGACACAGGCGGCGGCCACACGCCGTCGTATTGATTTGGAAGTTGGTTTGCGTAAGGCACTTCGCGAACACAGCCTGACAATGCATTACCAGCCCAAGGTTGATTGCAGTGGCAAATTGCACGGACTGGAAGCGCTAGTACGCTGGAATTGCCCTGAGCTTGGCTCAGTTTCACCCGCGGAATTCATTCCTATCGCAGAAAATTCTGGCATCGTTCATGAGATTACCCTGCAAGTAATCGAAATGGTGATCCGCCAGATAAAAACATGGCAGGAAAGAAATATTCCCATATGTCCCGTTGCTATAAATCTTTCTGCTGTCGACCTTTCCATGCCGACGCTGGTGAGTGAATTACTTTCACGCACCTACCAACTGGATCTTCCCGTTGAATTATTGGAATTTGAAATCACTGAAACAGCATTGATGGTTAATGGTGAAACAGGGTTGAATAACCTTCGTGAATTACAAAAAATTGGTTTCCGTTTCAGTATTGATGATTTTGGTTCGGGTTATTCTTCACTTTCAAAAATGGCTCACTTGCCCATTTATGCCATCAAGATTGACCGAGAATTCGTGCAAGGCATTCCCGGTGATATCCGCCGGGAAAAAATCGTCTACGGCATTCTCACCCTGGCGCATTCACTCAATCTGTCAGTCATCGCAGAAGGCGTGGAAAATGCATTGCAACTGGAATTCCTGCATGCAAGAGGATGTCAGCTCTTTCAGGGTTACCACTTTCATCGGCCGATGTGCGCACTCGATGTAGAAAAATTGCTCAACCTCTCGATTGAAGTAGCGAATATGCCACTCGCAGAAATCTGACAAAACCTTTCTTGAAACAAATTGCGTAATTTAGCTTGCAGACTATCCTGAGTGTACATTCACGCCGGCTGAAGCACTCGCAATGAAAAACCGCATCCTGTTGGTCGAAGACAACCCAGACGAATTGACCTTGTTACTGCGGGCTATCGAACGCACAGGACTGGATACCGAAACTGTTGTTCAAGTAAATAGCAGCAATGCACTTAAATGGTTACAAGAGTCAGGACGATATCCGCATATCATGCCAAATCTGATATTGCTGGATATTGTCCAACCCGAGATAGATAGCATCAGCTTCCTGCAACGCCTTCGTAATGACAGTCAGACCCAGCGAATACCTGTCGTTATCTATACCAATTGCGCCGATGATCAGGTCATGGCGGCTTGCTCAGCCAGTGGTTGCAACAGCTATGTACATAAACCTGCGCGCTACGCCGATTTTGCCGAAACGGCGCAAAACATCATACGATATTGGCTTACCATCAATGCAGCTCCGAATAACAACGCCGTGTAAATTTTCAGTACACGTTTACCCAGTCCGCGTTACTGCATATTGCAAATAAAATGCCGTTCACATTTATTAATGTGAACGGCATTACGTTTACTGTCGTATTGAAACCGGGCAGTTTTATTTCTGGAAGGGGTGTCGCAATACGATGGTTTCTTCCCGATCCGGGCCAGTAGAAATCATGTCAACCGGCGCCTCACAGATTTCCTCAAGTCGTTTGAGGTAAGCACGTGCATTGGCCGGGAGCGCATCGTAATCCTTGATACCAAAAGTGGACTCACTCCAACCCGGCATATCTTCCCATATCGGTTCGCACAGAGCAGCTTCTTCCGCACCGGAGGGTAACAGATCAAGGACCTCGCCACGAACCTTGTACCCGACGCAAAGAGAAACAGTTTCCAGGCCATCCATCACATCCAGCTTGGTAATGCACAGTCCGGATACACCGTTGATTTGGATCGATCGTTTGAGCGCAGCAGCGTCAAACCAGCCGCAGCGACGAGCACGACCGGTGGTTGCACCAAATTCATTGCCAAGCTTGGCCAGACGGGCGCCGATATCATCAAAGAGCTCTGTCGGGAACGGACCTGAACCCACGCGGGTTGTGTACGCCTTGGTAATGCCCAGCACATAGTGCAGCGACTGTGGTCCCACGCCTGCGCCCGGGGCGGCAGCGCCAGCCACACAATTGGACGAGGTCACGAACGGATAGGTACCATGGTCGATATCTAGCAGCGCGCCTTGTGCACCTTCAAAAAGCAAGTTCTTGCCTTCTTTTTGCAGTAGGTTCAATTCACGGGAGACATCGGCCATCATCGGACGAATGCGCGCGGCCAAGGCCAGCGTATCATCGTGGACCTTCTGGAAATCAACCGATTCAACGTGGAAATAGTTTTTCAGTACGAAATTGTAGTAATCCAGATTTTCCAGCAACTTGGCCGCAAAACGTTCCGGATGGAAAATGTCCTGCAAGCGGATCGCACGGCGAGCGACTTTGTCTTCATAAGCTGGGCCAATACCGCGACCGGTCGTCCCGATTTTCTTGTCGCCTTTGGCCGCTTCGCGGGCGATGTCCAGCGCGCTGTGATACGGCAAGATCAGGGGACACTCACCAGAAACACGTAGACGGCTGGCTACATTAATACCAGCAGCTTCAAGCTCGTCGACTTCCTTGAGCAGTGCCTCCGGCGACAGAACCACACCATTGCCGATATAACAGGTTACACCTTCGCGCAAAATGCCGGATGGAATCAGATGCAGCACCGTTTTCTTGCCTGCGACCACTAACGTATGGCCAGCATTATGACCGCCTTGAAAGCGCACCACGCCTTGTGAGTGATCCGTCAACCAATCAACAATCTTGCCTTTACCTTCGTCACCCCACTGGGTGCCGATGACGACCACGTTTCTGCTCATGAAAAACCTCAATCAGTCAAATCAAAACGCAACAAAGCCCGCCGTGACCACGGCGGGCCGCGAAAACACTTACACCAGCGCGACGATCTGCCAGCTTCCATCCACTTTGACCAGTTTCCTATCACAACTAGCCTCATCTGGCGCAATGCCCAGATCGACTATTACCATCTCACCACCGGCACGCAACGCACGCACTTTATCGATCAGAGATGGGTCATTTTCAGATGGCGCCAACACGCCCTGATGCCTTGCGGGATATGGCAAATGACTCAGTTCGCGCAAATCAAGACTAAAACCAGTGGCCGGACGCGAACGACCAAATTTCTCGCCAACGCTGTCATACCGGCCACCGCGAGCCACTGCATTGGCAAAACCTGGCGCATAAACTGCAAAAACCAACCCGGTATGGTAATAGCTGCTGCGTAGCTCTGCCAGGTCATATCGGGTCTCGATACCACGCAATTTCAGCACGGCATTAAGTGCATCCAGGGTATCCAGCGCGGCAACAATTGTAGGCAATACAGGCAAACTCTTTCGAGCAAGTTGAAGCGCTTCTTCCCCTCCGTAACAATTGGGAAGCGCAAGAAAACCTTGTTGCAATGCTGGTGACAACCCAGCTACCGCCATCTCGAGCTCAGGCATGTCCTTCTGTTGCAACGCGACAAAAAGTGCCTCGCGCGCACTCCCATTCAAGGAAGCAGCATCCGCCAGTGCATGAAACAGGCCAATATGGCCAATTTCCAATCGAGGCTCTACCAATCCAGCCAGCGCTAAACTTGCACGCATCAACTCGATGATTTCCACATCAGCAGCGAGTTCAGCGCAACCATAAATCTCTGCGCCAATTTGCCGTGGCTCTCTACTCGACAGCAAGCCATCCGGGCGGGTATTGACTACGGAACCGGCATAGCAAAGTCTTGTGACGCCCTGACGGTTGAGGATATGCGCATCGATACGCGCAACTTGCGGCGTGATATCAGCACGCAAGCCCATCTGTCGACCAGTCAGCTCATCGACCAACTTGAATGTTTTTAGATCAAGCGCACTGTCTTCCTGAGTAAAAAGCGACTCGACATACTCGACCAGAGGTGGAATAACTTGCTCGTAACCATAGCAGGTAAAAAGATCCAGCATATTGCGACGCAAGCGCTCCAGATGACGCGCTTCATTCGGCAAGATGTCAGAAATATATTCAGGCAGTATCCAGTTTCGCATCATTTCACACAAAGCCCCGCTTGGGGCGGGGCCTTTTCAGTCAGGTTTCGGGGTCAGGCAAATAAGGCTAAAAGCATACCGCCCACCAAAGTACAGAATCCGATCAAACGAATCTGCCAATCATTCATTTCAGAAAGCCGACGCATTGTGGTTTTCCATGTTGCCGGAGCAGTGAATGGCATAACACCTTCAAATACCAGCATTAATGCCAATCCGAGCAGCAACGTCTTGCTCATTTTACTTTTACGCTACCCGCACGCGGGTTCTTCATGTACTTGAAGAATTCCGAACTTGGGTCCACCACAAGCACATCACTTTTCTTGCCAAAGCTCTGCTTGTACGCATCCAAGCTCTTGTAGAAAGTGTAGAACTCTGGATTTTTGCCATAGGCTTCAGCATAAAGAGCAGCCGCCTTGGCATCACCTTCGCCTTTCATCTGTTGGGCTTTATTGTATGCCTCTGCGAGCACGACTTCGCGCTGTCGATCTGCATCAGCCTTGATTTGCTCAGCAGCAGCCGACCCTTCCGCTCGTTGCTGGCTTGCCACGGCTTTACGTTCGGATTGCATCCGTTCATAAACAGAATTTAACGTACTATCTTCAAGCTCAACGCGCTTTAACCGGACATCTATAACTCTCAACCCGATACGGGCAGCATCAGCATCCGCAACCTTTCGTACGTAATCCATAACTTCATCACGCTTGCCAGAAATAACATCCTGCACGGTCCGTTTGCCAAATTCATCGCGCAGCATATTGTTCACCGTATTACGCAATCGCTCTACTGCCTTGCGCGGATCATTGCCAACTGCCTTATAGTACTTCTCTACATCGACTATCTGGAACTTCACAAAGCTATCAGCTTTGACATTCATTTTTTCGATGGTCTGAATTCGTGCAGGAGCATTTTCATCGATAGTTTGAATACGCTTGTCGAAATATCGAACCTCCTGCAGTAGAGGCACCTTGAAATGAAATCCAGGTGATTTAATCACGCGCACGGCTTCAGAGAACTGAAACACAACGGCATACTGACGCTGATCAACCGTAAAAAATGACAAACTCACTGCGAAAAGGGCAAAAAGAATCAGAGCCAAGATAGGTAAAATGCGGTTCATGGGGTTCCTCCTTAGCGACCGTCACGTGCGACATTACGCGCAGTGCGGGCGATTGCAGGCGCTTCTGGCGCCGATTGCGGCGGAACTTCCTGCGGTGCAGCAGCAGAGGCCGGCGAAGCAGCATTTGTCATCTGCATCAGCTTGTCGAGCGGCAAATAAAGTAGATTGCTACCAGCCTTTTGATCCACTAACACCTTGGTCGTGTTTTGGAACACCTGCTGCATGGCATCAAGATACATCCGATCACGCGTCACCTGTGGCGCCTTGGAATACTCGGTCAAAATTTGGCGGAAACGTGATGCATCGCCTTCTGCCTGTGAAATCACACGCTGGCGGTAACCTTCAGCTTCTTGAGTCAAGCGAGCTGCGGTACCACTAGCCTTGGGAATCACATCATTCGCATAAGCGCGGCCTTCGTTGATCAAGCGTGCTCGATCCTGCCGTGCTTTAACCGCATCAGTAAAAGCGGCCTGAACCTGATCCGGCGGTTGAATATCCGAAATATTTACACGAGAAACCTGCACTCCCATTCCATAACGATCAAGCAATGCCTGAATCAGTTCTTTCGTGTCCTCAGCAATTTTCCCACGACCTTCATTCAGAACATAATCCACCTTGTTGCGGCCGACCACTTCGCGGATTGCCGTTTCTGCAGCTTGCTTGACGATATCTCTGCCATCACGATCTGACGTACGATTGTTAAATACAAAATCGTATGCCGATTTGAGGTTGTACTGTACTTCCAGTTGCACCTCAATAATGTTTTGGTCACCGGTCAGCATAGTGGATTCATCGTTCCCCGATGCCCCACTTCCTTTGCCACCCACTTCAAGACTACGAATTTCCGTTACATTGACAATTTCGCTTCGTTCAATCGGCCACGGCAAGCGCCAGTGCAGCCCTGAATTTTCTACCGTATGGGTATAACGGCCAAAACGCGTAATCAATGCATTCTCGCGCTCATCCACTTCAAAGAAACCAGACGCCCCCCAGAGAACGATCAGGCCACAAATGATTACAGCAACACCGGACGAACCCATCCGACCGAATCCAGAGGAAGGCTTGGGCTCTGGATTGCTCGGACTACCATCCCCTCCCCCTAAAAAGCGACTCAAACGGCTGGCGAGATTACGGACAATTTGGTCAAGATCAGGAGGCCCATCATTCTTGCCACCGCCCCCCCATTGCGGATCATTCTGACTCATTCTGTATCCTCGTTTTCCCCAAGAGGGGCATCGCTTCGACCAATGCGGTCCGCAAAAAATCTATGCCTTCACCATTTATAGCACTGACGCGCACGGCATGGATTTTATCATATTCATCCCGCTCGATTCCGGCAGGGAGGCATTTAAGGTCAATCTTGTTCCAGACCATTAATTGACGAATATTATCTGCGCCAATTTCCGTTAACACCTTGTTCACTTCTTGTATCTGCATATCACGCAAAGGATGATTGACGTCCACCACATGAAGCAGCAAATCCGCTTCTATCGTTTCTTCCAACGTGGCACGAAATGCCGCCACTAATGTATGCGGCAACTGGCGAATAAAACCTACCGTATCGGAAAGAATCAGAGAATGATCTTGGTCGAGATAGAGTTTGCGTGATGTTGTATCCAGCGTGGCGAACAATTGGTCTGCAGCAAAGGCCTGCGCTTTTGTCAGTGAGTTAAATAGAGTTGATTTTCCCGCATTGGTATACCCCACAATTGAAACAGTAAATTCATTGCGACGAACTCGCGCACGTCGCTGAGTGGCGCGCTGCTTCTGTAGTTTAACCAACTGGTCCTTGAGACGTTTTACTCGCGTACCGATCAATCGACGGTCTGTTTCCAATTGAGTCTCGCCCGGCCCACGCAAGCCGACCCCGCCTTTCTGACGCTCAAGATGCGTCCATCCCCGGATCAGGCGCGTAGAAATATGTGAAAGCTGCGCCAGTTCAACTTGTAACTTGCCTTCCGCCGTACGTGCTCGTTGCGCGAAAATATCAAGAATCAATGTCGTACGATCAAGTACCCGACAGTGGACTACTTTCTCCAGATTTCGCTCCTGAGCCGGAGAGAGCTGGTGATTGAAAATAACCAACTCGGCACCATGCGCGCGCACCGCCTCTGCAATTTCTTCCGCCTTGCCGGAACCTGCGAAATATGCAGGATCTGGTCGTTGGCGTCGGCCTTCAATCATAGCCAACGGAGTTACGCCTGCGCTTTTGACCAACTGGATGAACTCTTCGATGCCATCACGATAATCCAATTCGCCAAAATCAAGGCAAACCAAGATCGCAGCATCACCACCCTTGTGACGATCAAACATATAGCGTCGTACTCAGTGAACAAACAGAATTTATCAAGACAAAACCCCGGAAGGCACAACCCTCCAGGGTTTTTTCTGGCAGGCGTTGTTCAAGCTTCAGGCGTAGCCTGTTGACCTTCATGCGGAATAGAAACCGGGCGTGCTGGCACGACTGTCGAAATGGCATGTTTATAAACCATTTGCGTCACAGTATTACGCAGCAGAACCACGTATTGATCGAATGATTCTATCTGGCCTTGCAACTTGATTCCGTTAACCAAATAGATGGAAACCTGCACATGTTCTTTACGCAAGACATTTAAAAATGGATCTTGCAGCATTTGCCCCTTGGCGCTCATATTTTTCTCCTATTTTGCTGTTATCTGGATTTTTGGCTTGAGGTCTTGTGTGATGGTACAGCAAAGCTGATAGATCAAACAGTCTGCATGCCTTTTGGGTTTACCTTCTGCCCGGATGGACTCTCTTGGATCTTTCTTTTTCAGCCTTTGCTTCAAACGGATTTTCACTTTGTTTGTATTGAACCCGCAGAGGCGTTCCTTGCAACTTGAACATTTTCATGAAGGCATGTTCAAGATAACGCCAATAAGATGCCGGCACATGTTCCAATGCATTGCCATGAACAACCACAATAGGCGGATTCGATCCCCCTTGATGCGCATAACGCATTTTTGGCCGGACACGGCCTGACAAGGGTGGTTGTTGCCGTTCCAGCGCCAATTGCAACGCACGGGTCAGCTTCGGCGTTGGAATCTTGACCATGGCAGCAGCATAGGCTTGGTCAATCGAAGCGAATAAATCGCCCACTCCATTGCCTTCCAAAGCCGAAATATAGTGGAACTTGGCAAAATCCAAGAACGCCATCTTTCGAGCAATTTCGCGCTTGATACGGTCTTTTTGCTCTTGATCAGCGGCATCCCACTTATTGACAGCCACCACTAGTGCACGCCCTGTTTCCAGAACGAAAGCGGATAACTTCGCATCTTGATCCGACACGTCCTGCGTAGCATCGAGCACCAACACTGCAACATTGGCATCCTCAATGGCTTGCATGGTCTTGATCACCGAAAACTTCTCGATAGCATCGTTTACTTTGCCACGCCGGCGCACACCCGCAGTATCAATAATGGTGTAATTTCCACCATTGCGTTCGAAATCGATATGAATTGAATCGCGCGTAGTCCCTGGCTGGTCAAACGCAATAACACGCTCTTCGCCCAAAATGGCATTAACCAGCGTGGACTTGCCCACATTGGGACGCCCAACAATGGCAAACTTAGGATGCTTGGTCTCCTCTTCTTCCTCTTCTTTCGGAAAATTTGAGAGTACCTCGTTAATCAGGTTGCGAACGCCCTCACCATGCGTAGCCGAAATTGCCGTTGGAGCACACAACCCCAATTCAAAGAATTCTGCAGCAACAATGTCCTCGCGTAACCCTTCCGCTTTATTCACCGCAACACGAACCGGGCAGGATAACTGGCGCAAGCGATTGGCGATAATCTTGTCTTGCGGTGTCATGCCCGAACGAGCATCAACGATAAAAATAACCGCATCAGCTTCATCAATAGCTTGCAAGGTTTGACGAGCCATTTCGAACATAATGCCTTCATCGACGACAGGTTCAAATCCTCCGGTATCAACCGCAAGATAAGGGCGATCACCGACCTTTCCATGCCCAAAATGGCGATCACGTGTCAATCCTGGCATGTCTGCCACCAACGCATCCCGGGTTTTTGTGAGCCGGTTAAAAAGCGTCGATTTGCCAACATTCGGCCGTCCGACGAGGACGATGGTGGGTTTCATTTAAATATATTCCTTACTTCAGGCCCATCAAATACAGGCCACCCTTCTGCGTCTGGATCAGCCAGCGCTCACCCGCCAATTGCGGAGCAACCACAATGGCACCACCATCAGTAGGTTGCTGTGCGACAAAGCTGCCATCATCAGTATCAATAAAATGCGCGTAGCCTTGGTAATCACCGACCACCAGCGTTCGACCCATAACGGTCGGACCACTCACAACACGTGCAGCAAGTTTGTCTTGCCGCCACAAATTGCGTCCACTACTGCGCTCATAAGCCATGACTTGGCCCTTGTCATCGGTCACGTAGACCGCCTTAGAATCCATAGCCATACCAGACCAACTGGACACTTCGCGCGACCAGATCAATCCGCCATTCTTTACATTAAAACAGGCAAGTCGGCCTTGGTATGCCACAGCACAGACTAGATCACCCTGAACAACAGGTGCAGCCACCACATCTGCGATGCGTTCAATCTCGGAAACACCGTGCGGCAAAGCCACCTGTGATTCCCACAAAACGTGACCATCGTTTAGAGTTATCGCTGCCAGGCGACCACCGGCTTGTCCGTAGTACACCACATCGCCCGCAACAACAGGCGGAGCAAAACTTCGCAACTGCAATGCAGGCTGTTGCCGCGTGTAAATCCATTTCACAGCACCATCAGCAGCCGAATAAGCAGTAAGGCGACCATCACCGCCACGTACCAGCACTAAGGAGCCTGCGACCACGGGAGGGGCAAGTACTTCACTACTCGCATGAGCATTCCAGCGCGGCTTGCCGTCCCATCCAAAAGCCAAAATTTCGCCCTTCAGGGTACCGACCACCACGAGATCATCACCTAACCCCACCCCGCCGGCAGCCGGGCTCGGCAATGAAACCTGCCAGCGCTCGCTTCCGGATTTGGCATCCAGAAAAACAAGATTCTTTTCACCGCTCAGCGCTGCGACAGCATCGCCACGCACAGCAGGTTGCAATCTCGAACCGGACGCACTGCCCAAAGACTGATGCCAACCGATCAATACAGACGCCTTGTTTTGTACAACCGGCAACGGCGCAGGTTTAGGCGCATTACTGGTCACACCACATCCAGCAACTAAAGCAACAATCGATACAGCAATCAATGAGCGGCATAGATTCATATCAGTGGCTTCCGAGAGCTTCCAGTTTAATTTCGACAAACTTATAGTTAGGAGCATCTTTCGGTAATTTGGCCAAAGCTTGTTTATAGGCTTCGCCAGCACCAGCAGCATCCCCTTTAAGCGCCAGAACATCACCTCTTGTTTCAGCATAAAGTGCGCCGAAGCTTTGTTCTTCGGCTGACTTAAGTTGACTCAATGCCTCGTCGTATTTTTTCTGATCCATCAACACGTTAGCCAAACGAATCCGAGCCACATCGCGGATGCTGGCTTCCCGGCCATTTGCGATTGCCCAGTTAAGTTCGCTTTGCGCCGTAGCCAGATCGCTGGCGGAAAATGCCGCGCGTGCAGCAACCAACGCTGCACGGCCAGCGTAGGCCGTGCGAGAATAATCTTTCTGGAGTTCAGCTGCCGCCGTCTTGATTGCAGCCGCATCGCCTGCTGCTGCGTCGAGCTTGGCATAGATCGCAGAGGCCTTATTCGACTGGTTATTTTCCCAAGCTTGCCATCCCTTCCAGCCACCAAAAATTGCTAACGCGAGTCCCAAGCCAAGCGCAATATGGCGTCCGTAATCTTGCCAAAAGGCCTTAAGTTCGGCGATTTGTTCCTGCTCCTGCAAATCAAAAGCCATTATGGCAACTCCCTTTCTGTATTATTTTTCTAAGCTGGTCAAAAAACTGCGTAGGAATGCCGCCACATCACTCAGTGGCAGCACAGTTTGTTCACCCATTCGAGCACCGATCAGACATTTCACCGCTGCAACATTCTTGCTCGCCTCGTCTTCGCCGAGCGTGACAGCAAAACGTGCACCACAAGCATCTGCGCGCTTGAATTGAGATTTAAAACTTCCGCCGCCGCAATTCAAAACAGTTCTGAACCCGTCCAAACGTAAATTTTGCGCCATCTTGAACGCCAGACGCGCAGCCTCATCACCTTGATTCACCACATATACATCTGGCGCATCGGCAGGTGTCGCCACCCCCTGCGTTTCCAGCAAAAGCAGAATGCGTTCTATACCAATCGCATAACCCACACCGGGCACGGACTTTCCGCCCAATTGTTCGACCAGCCCATCGTAGCGACCGCCTGCAGCCACCGTGGCTTGCGCCCCCAACTGATCGGTTGTCCACTCAAAAACAGTGCGATTGTAGTAATCTAGCCCGCGCACCAACCTCGGATTCAGCTTGTAAACAATGCCGGCATCATCCAGCAAGGCGCGCACGGCGTCAAAGTGTGTTCGTGACTCATCACCAAGGAAATCATTCAGCTTCGGTGCATTTTCAGCCATTTCTTGCATGGCAGGATTTTTAGTGTCCAGCACACGCAACGGATTGGCATACATCCGGCGTTTACCATCGGCATCAAGCACATCCTGATGCTTCTCAAGATATGCAATCAACTCGGCGCGATGCGCTGATCGCTCAGTCGTATCGCCCAAGGTATTGATTTCCAGCGTCATGCCGTTCAGCCCCAGCCTTCGCCAAAGGTCCGCCAGCATCGAAATCATTTCGGCATCAATATCAGGCGTAGCAAACCCAAAAGCTTCGACACCCAATTGATGAAACTGGCGATAACGTCCTTTTTGCGGACGTTCATGACGGAACATTGGGCCGGTGTACCACAGGCGCTGGGTCTGGTTATACAGCAAACCATGCTCGACGCATGCACGCACGCAACCCGCAGTCCCTTCTGGGCGCAGCGTCAGCTTCTCGCCATTGAGGCTATCTTCGAACGAATACATTTCTTTTTCGACGATATCGGTATGCTCACCCACGCCGCGTACAAACAGCGAAGTGGGTTCAACAATCGGGGTACGTATCTGCTTGTAGCCATAAGCCGCAAGCCAATCGCGACAAACAGCCTCGAAATGCAGCCAGACTGGTGATGCATCCGGCAGCACGTCATTCATGCCACGGACGCCTTGAATCGTTTGAGCCATTGTAATTTTCAGATTTGCTTAAGAGGAATAATTGAAGTTTCGCGCCGCTTGATACCGCCTTCGCCATAGCGGCTCACGACGTAATTTTCGACGATGGTCTGGAATTCCTCGACCACGCGATCGCCTTTGAGCGTCACGGTCTTTTCGCCATCGACAAACACAGGGCAGACTGGCACTTCGCCCGTACCAGGCAAACTGATACCTATATCGGCCAGTTTGGATTCTCCCGGACCATTCACCACGCAACCCATGACGGCGACTTTAAGATCTTCCACACCGGGATACTGCAAGCGCCAGATCGGCATTTGCGTACGCAAAAATGCCTGAATATTCTGTGCCAGCTCCTGGAATACCGTGGACGTTGTTCTACCGCAACCTGGACAGGCAGTAACCAGTGGCGTAAACGAGCGCAAACCCATGGTTTGCAATATTTCCTGGGCCACAATCACTTCTCGCGTGCGGTCGCCGCCCGGCTCAGGGGTAAGAGAAACCCGAATGGTATCGCCAATCCCTTCCTGCAATAGCACCGCCAGGGCAGCGGTGGAAGCGACAATGCCCTTGGACCCCATTCCGGCTTCCGTCAGCCCAAGATGCAAAGCATAGTCACAACGCTTTCCAAGCTCACGATAAACAGCGATGAGATCCTGAACATTCGACACCTTGCACGACAGAATAATCTGGTCTGCACGCATGCCCCAGCCAATCGCTTGCTCAGCCGAATCAAGCGCAGAACGGATCAACGCCTCCCGCATCACGACATCCACCGGCAGGGGTTGTACTAGCTGGGCATTTTCATCCATTAATTTGACAACCATGGCCTGATCAAGCGATCCCCAGTTCACACCGATACGCACAGGTTTATTGTGCCGTACCGCCTGCTCAATCATGAAGCCAAATTTCTCGTCGCGTTTGCTGCCCTTACCTACATTCCCGGGGTTAATTCGATATTTGGCCAGCGCCACCGCGCAATCGGGGTAGTCACGCAGCAGACGATCGCCGTTAAAGTGGAAATCGCCCACCAGCGGCACATCGCAGCCCAATTGATCAAGGCGATTGCGAATAGCAGCTACTTGCGCAGCCGCTTCAGGGCTGTTTACAGTAATACGAACAATCTCCGATCCCGCCTGCCACAATTCATAAACCTGCTTGACTGTCGCTTCCAGATCTGCGGTATCCGTATTGGTCATCGACTGCACCAGTACCGGGTATTCACCACCGACCCAATACTTGCCTATGCGTACCGGATGCGATAGGCGACGGGGAATAGATAAAAATGTCATGGTTATCCGCTACTTGAGGTCCAAACTGGCTACATCGCCCCGGATATAGGGCTTGAGATCAACCAGTTGACCACGATAATAAAGTTGGGTCTTCGGTGCGTTACCGACTTTGATACGAAACGGCGGCTTGCCAGATACCGAACGATTGGTTCCTGATCCCAACAACTGGGAAACTAACATCTGACCATCCGCATCAATAATCTGCACCCAGCTATCGGACTCAGTCGCTACGCGAATCGAGTTGCCATCCGTCGTGGAGCCCGCCGCAGAGGGCTTGATCGCCGAGGCAGAAACCGTTGCACTGGCAACACGCGACGCAGCTATATCAAGGGCAGCAAGCGGAGCACTTCTCTCCACTGAAGAAACAGGTGAACTGGCGGTCTGGCTAGCTGTTGGCAACATAATAAAAGAAGAAGCATCCACTGCACTGGCCCGCTCTTGTGCAGTCGCCGAAGCATCAAATCCTGGTTCGATCACCATTGCAGGCGTCGAAGCAACCGGCATCGCCACCTCAGGTGTTTTAGGCTGTTGCAAATACCAGAACACCACGCCGACCCCCAGCAGCAGGCCAAGAACGACCATCAGCCAAACGGACCAGCGTGTTTGATGGCCAAAGTAAGAATTGGCATTAAGTGCGGTCGCATCCCCGACACGAGGCATCGCGGCTTGAACCCGTTCTTGCGGCAGGACACGCACAAGATGCTCAATCAACGGCTGCGGATCGATTTCGAGCAAACGCGCGTAATTGCGAACAAATCCCCGCACAAAAGTGTTGCCTGGCAACGCCTGAAAATCATCGCTTTCCAGCGCCGTTAGTTGACGGGGCGTCAGCTTGAGCTTGTCGGCCACATCCTCGAACGACAAGCCATGTGCCTCGCGCCCATCCTTAAGAACTTTTCCGACAGAAAAATCAATGGGCTCAGGGGTAGATTGAATCGATTTATCGTTCATGATCAGTCAAATTGTCCGGCAAGCAATTTGGACGCCTCCAGTGAATCCGGGTAAAGGCGTCGCAAGTGTTCTGAATAACGGCGCTCGCCTTCTTGGCTACCCAGTTTGTGCTCGATACGAATAGCGAGCCAGAGCTCCGCTGCCGCAGGATTCGCCTGTCGAACCAACTCCAGCGCATAGACACGTGCCTGCGGAATATTGCCACTCTTCAGCAATAACAATGAGAGTTCGTATTTTGCTTGCCTGTTGTTCGGTTGATAGCGCAGCGCACGTTCAAAATACGAACGCGCATCATCAACCTTGCCAATTTTTTCGACACAAACACCCGCTGCCGTGAGCGTTTTTTCTGGTGTCGCGTAAAGGGAATTGCGCAAAGCCAGCATATATTCATTTACACCCGCCTGAAATTCGCCACGCTCACACAGAAAATAGCCGTAATTGTGGTGAATATCAGGATCGTTTGGCGCCAATTCCACGGCTTGTTGAAAATAACTGCGTGCCTTCGCATCTTCGCGAATTTCCATATTGATCAACGCAAGCATGCTGTAGGCAGGCGCATACTTCGGATTGATGGCTATAGCTTTCTTGGCCTCGTCAATCGCCACGCTAAACTGTTGACGTTTGAAATATTCCGCCGCCAGTTGCGTCCGGATAGCCGCAGCATGATCATCAGGAGAAGTGTTCTCCGCCACAGTCGTGCACCCAGCCAATAATACTGACATGGCCAATGTTGTTGCCACCAATTTCCAAAGCAATCTCAAGCGTGTTTCTCCTTGTTAACAAAGGTGATGGTTTTCACACCGATAGCTGCCTTTTCCTTCCGACGGGTACGATCCTGAACCTTGCCAGCCAACTGACCACAGGCAGCATCGATATCATCCCCACGCACCTTGCGCACAGTGACGACATAACCCGCCTCAATCAGGATATCGCGAAAGACAAGGATAGCATCACGACCAGAACGGTTGTAACCCGAATCTGGAAATGGATTGAAAGGAATCAGATTGAATTTGCAAGGCACATCACGAACAAGCTGAGCGAGTTCGCGGGCATGCTCGGGCTGGTCATTCACGCCTGCCAGCATAATATATTCGAACGTAATGAAATCCCGCGGAGCTTTATCCAAATAGCGCAGACAGGCCGCCAGCAGCTCTTTCAGCGGATATTTACGATTAATTGGTACGATTTCATCGCGAATACGGTCATTGGGTGCATGCAAACTGATCGCCAACGCAACCGGGCAATCTTCCCGCAACCGATCTATCGCCGGGACCAAGCCGGACGTTGAAACAGTGACGCGGCGACGCGAAAGACCATAGGCATTATCATCCAGCATCAATTTTAGTGCCGCGACCACATTGTCATAATTGGCCAGCGGCTCACCCATGCCCATCATCACCACATTCGAAACAGCCCGCCCACTTTCATTAGCGGCGTCACCCAAGCGCGCCGCGCCCGCGCTGAGGCGGTGATTCGCCCACCAAAGCTGGCCAATGATCTCGCCCGTACTCAAATTACGATTAAACCCCTGCCGTGCCGTGGAACAAAATGTGCATTCCAGCGCACAACCTACCTGGCTTGAAACGCACAAAGTACCCCGGTCATCTTCCGGAATAAAAACCGCTTCCACCCCATTGGCCGCACCCACGTCAAGCAACCACTTATGGGTACCATCACTTGCCACCTGTTCCGCCAACATGCCAGGAATAGTTACCACAGCTTGCTCAGAGAGCTTTTGACGAAACGACTTGGCAATATCCGTCATCGCAGAAAAATCAGATTCTCCGCGCTGATGGACCCACTTCAATAACTGCTTAGCGCGGAAAGACTTTTCGCCCATATCAGCAACGAAATGGGCGAGGCGTTCGGCGTCAAAATCCAGCAGATTGACCGGCATTGAATTTAAACTCACCGTGAATAAATTTCGCTTTGCGGGAAAAACCAGGCAATCTCAATTGCCGCATTCTCGGGGCTATCCGAACCATGCACCGCATTGGCTTCCAAGGATTGGGCAAAATCTGCACGCAAGGTGCCCGGCTTGGCATTTTTCGGATCCGTCGCGCCCATCAGTTCACGATTTTTTAAAACCGCATTTTCGCCTTCCAACACTTGCACCATGACAGGCCCTGAAATCATGAATGCCACCAAGGATGCGAAAAATGGACGCTCCTTGTGTACCGCATAAAAACCCTCTGCATCTGCACGCGACAAATGTTTCATTTGTGCCGCAACAATCTTGAGTCCATTAGCCTCAAAACGTTCATAAATTTTTCCAATCAAATTACCAGCTACCGCATCGGGTTTGATAATTGAAAGGGTGCGCTCAATTGCCATGATAATCTCCGGGTTTTACCTATTATTTGTATTTGCATTATTCGCGCCACAGCAAGGAGCAAACCTTGCTGAGTACGTCAATCTGGGCTAGCCTCGTAACGTTTTGCCAGCGCGAGCCAAGGCCAGTGCCTCAAGCCAGCCGCATATTATAACAAACAACCACTCAGCAGATATGAACGACTCACTCGACCCGATTTTGCAACAGGAAGAACAGCGCAAACTGCGTGTACAGCTGATCTGGCGCCTGGCCATCGCCGTGGTACTGGTCGCCGGAGTGTTGGGCATCCTGGCTTGGCTCGAACAGGAAAAAGAGTCTAAACCACAGATAACCATGTCTGAGCCACACACAGTCCACGCAAATGCATCCACGCCTATCGCTTCAGAGGTCATTTCCGCATCTGCACCGATAAGCCTGGCACAGGCATCAACTCCAAACACCGTCGCTTCGGAAGTACATAATGCGCAGCCTATCGCCGAGCAGAATGAATCAACCATTCAAACCACACCAGCCATACTCTCATCACACCCAAAGACGGAACCCGACACGCAACCTGCAACGCCAGCAACAATGTCCATCAGCAAACCCAGCCTCCCGGTGATCGCGCATCCGACCGCGCCAAGCCAACCCGCTGAACCGGCTCGTTCCTCTATTTCGCAGAGACTCGCTCCATTTCCGGCCGAACAGGCATTCGCACCACCGCAAAAAACGGCTACACAGCAGCCTCTCCCAATAGCCTCACGCTTCCCACAACCTGTAACTTCTCCAAACGGTTTTATCGTTCAGGCGGGTGTCTTTCTGCACTCGGCAAACGCAGAAAAACTGCTTAAACAAGTGGAAAACGCTGGCATCCCGGCATATCTTGAGACCCGCGTACAAATTGGTCCCTTCAACAACAAAGCAGAAGCTGAAGTTGCTATAAAAAAACTGCAGAAAATGGGCATAGAACCGGTACTCAAAATCAACTAACCGTCCAACAGGCATGATCATTGCTACACATTTCCTTGCTTACCATCATCGGGTTGTAATCTAACATGACGTACGGTGCAAATCGTGCTCGCGAAATGTCGGTAAATGTTTAAGAATGGAAGAGTGGTCAACGCTGTCTTTGCGGGAGAATTGTGATGTCGAACAAATACACGGAAGGTGCAGCCAGTGTGCTGCTACATTTGCACCCCACCGCAGACAAGGCAACGCATGGGCACGGGGGGCATGGGGGACATACCGAACACAGCAAGCCGGAGGCATGCCCCGAGTGCAAAGCAGGTGAAGACGATATCGTCACCAACGATCTACCAACGCATCACATTGAATTCACTTGCCGTTGCCTGAAATGCGGGTATCAGTGGATGCCCAATTCCGACGAATAGGTCCGGAGTCGATCTAAAATCGTGCGCCTAGTGGCGAACATCACCACCCCAATACGTATTACTCAGCCAGGCAAGCAAACGGGCAAGTACTTTTTCCCGACCATTATCCAGCATCATGGCATGTCCAATCTCTGCAATAAACTCGGCCTCAACACCCAAGGCACGAGCACTGGCCAAAACATCCACCGCCGGAATCAGCTTGTCATTCCCGGCACCCAGTACCAGGGCAGGCAATTGAGGTAATGATAAAAACGGCCAAGATTGGGGAACTAACATATCCAGCAATGCGCGCGTCGACTCTCTTTGCGCTAACTGAACAAAACTTGAAAGCACCGTATCTGACATATCCGCAGAAAAAAGAAGGTCCCGGACCAGCATCAAATCAAATTTGGGTACAGAGCCCAGTTCAAACTTGTTGAGTTCCATCAGTAGTCTGGGATAAAACAATCCCATGTAGTAAACCGAACCAGTCAAGCCATAAAATGGAACACTAGCCAGTAAAGTCAGTCCCGCTGCCTTGCCGCCCTGCGACAGATACCGCTGGGCCACGAAACCTCCCATCGAATGCGCAATCAATACCGGATGGGCGGGCAAGGACTCCACAACCTCGGCCAAATCAGCCACATAATCATCTATTCCACAGGCATCCAACGTTTCCACAGCTTGACTTCCGGCATGTCCGCGAAAACTCAATGCATAGACATCAAATCCTGCAGAGGCCAAGGATTCCATGAAAAATTTCCAGCACCATGCTCCTGCATAAGCGCCATGCAAAAAAAGCAACGGCGGAAATCGGCTTGGCGATGGAGGTGGGCAATGAAGCAATTCAAGTCTGGATGTCATTGTTTTCCGCTTTTTGCCGGCGCCTGCTAAGATCGGTATTCAGGAGGTTTTAACATGCCGTATGTACGTCGCAGCCACGCTGGCCAAATTATTGCGCTGTTTCAAAATCCAGAAACTGACGGGCAAGAATTTCTGCCGGCAGATACACCCGAAATCGCCATTTTTTTGGGCAAATCGAGCGAAGCAAGGCTCTTCAGTCAATCAGATGAAGATCTGATTCGGGTACTGGAAGACTTGATTGATGTATTGATCAACAAAAATGTCTTCCGGTTGACCGACTTGCCGGAGCCAGCTCAGGAAAAACTGCTTTCCAGAAAGCGGCTGCGGCAAAAACTGTCGAAACACCAATTAGATAACCTACTCGATACTGATCAAGGTCTGATTTAACCGGGACTGACATACCGCTCATGGGCATTACACCTGAGGAACGGCATCCAGACACCCTATCAGCAACTCCCAAAAATGCCTGACCGATTCAATCTCCACCCGCTCATCAGGCGAGTGGGCATCACGTATAACCGGGCCAAAGGAAACCATTTCTACCCGTGGATATTTCGCCCCGATCAAGCCACACTCTAGCCCGGCATGGATAACCTTGATGGCAGGCTCTAGTCCAAACTTCGCCCGGTAAACGCCCTGCGCCACTTGTAAAGCACGGGATGACAGATCAGGAACCCATCCTGGATAGCTCCCACTACGTACCGCGGTGGCTTCGGCAAGGCGCGCGCACGCCTCAATCGACATGGCCAACTCGTCAGCACCTGATTCCGTCAGTGACCGCACCATCAAAGTAATTTCAAAGTCATCTTCGAGTTTGACCACCCCCAAGTTATTTGAGGTTTCGACCACCTCCGGGATAACGTGACTCCAGCGCCGCACACCGTGCGGAAGTGCCAGCAGCAGATCAATGACCGATTGGGTATCCACCGCGCGCACGACCGTCCCCGTTCCCTGATCATTGATGCGAACACTGATTCCTTCGTCTACCTTGGCATATTCCAAGCGGTATTGGTCTTGTGCGGCCAAAGCCAAGGCATCCAAAATATTCTCATCGCATGCTGGGACAGCGACCACCGCAAAAGCCTCGCGCGGCAGTGCATTGCGCAAACTGCCGCCACGCAGGCTGACCAGGCGCAGATCGGTTTGTTTTCGTGCATTTTGCAACAGCCGTGCCAACAAACGAATGGCATTGGCGCGTTCCAGATGAATATCGCAGCCCGAATGTCCGCCTTTGAGCCCGGTCACACTGATTTCGCGCATGACAAAAGCAGCAGAAGCGGGATCGCGACTTATGTGCCGACGCACCGAAATATTTACGCCACCCGCGCAACCCACATACAGTTCACCCCAATCTTCAGTATCCAGATTGAACATCAACTGGCCCTGCAACAACTCTGGCTGCAATGATCGGGCACCACTCATGCCGGCTTCTTCATCCAACGTTAGCAAGACTTCCAGAGGACCGTGTGCAATATCCGTTGCCTCCAACACTGCCAATGCTACCGCCACCCCCATGCCGTTATCGGCACCAAGCGTTGTTCCTTCGGCACGAACCCATCCCCGTTCAACCACGGGACGAATCGGATCCGTAGTGAAATCATGCGGGTTATCACGATTTTTCAGGCAAACCATATCCAGATGCGCCTGCAAAATCACACCAACTCGTTCTTCCATGCCGGATGTAGCTGGCTTGCGAATGATCAAATTACCACCACTATCCAACTGCGTAGACAAGCCCCGTGACTCAGCCCAAACAGCTAAATGATCTCTTAATACCAACTCCTTCCCCGACGATCTCGGATGCTCACAAAGCATGGCAAAATTACGCCATACAGACTGGGGGGTTAGTTCGGACAGAGTCATAAACACCTCAAAGCAAAATTGCTGCGCCGCAATATATTAGTATGTAGCATTGCATGCTGCCGTACCTATTGCAATCAATCAAGAGCGTCTCGCTCTGACAAGGGGGCGGAGTGATGTAAGAAAACAACAAAAAATAAAGTATAGCCGCTTCAACTCGAGATCAGAACGTCGCCGAGAAAATGCGAAGAATAACCGAAAAACAAGCTTACAAATTTATAAGTATTTGATGAAATAAAGAAAAATGATTTATTCCCCACTTAATCCGCCGGTAATATTACCCCTCAAATCCATCACGACCTTTGGATCATGACAAAGCCACCATCACTCCAAACCCGGTAATATTTATACCGCTTTGCGGAGATTCCGCTTTCCTTGCCAGACTTGAAAATGCCTGATTCGACCCTGATTGCAACACCCGATACTGACTTCTACTACGAAGGGGTACCTGATTACATGACCGAAGTGTATGACTGGGCCTATGTAAACCCATCAAGGGTTCGCTTACTGGATCGCAATATTGTCGTTCGCACCCTGCTCTTCGCCAATGATCAGCGCTTGATGCATGCCTACCTCAATGAAATAGAACCAGGCATGCGGGTTTGGCAAATTGCCCACGTCTATGGTGATTTGGTACAACGAGCTGCCAGCAAGACGGGCCCAGAGGGTGCTTTTCACCTGACTGACATCACGCCGATCCAAGTTGAACATGGTAAGAAAAAGCTTGCGGGCACTCCCTGGAGCAAGGTTATCCGACACGATGCCGCTACGTTTATGGGCGAAGGCGGAAATTATGATCTGATCTGTAGTTTTTTCCTGTTGCATGAAGTGCCGGACAACAAAAAACGTCAGATTCTTGATCACTTGCTTTCCATGCTCCCCAAGGAAGGGAAATTACTACTCGTCGACTACCATCGCCCTGCTTGGTGGCAACCGATCCGCTGGATATTGAAAGTGGTTAACGCTTGGCTTGAGCCATTTGCCAATGCGGTCTGGCGCCATCAACTATCCGAATTCTCAAGTCGCCCCGAGCAATTCAACTGGCAGAAGCGTACGATTTTTGGGGGTGTTTATCAGATTGTCACGGTAAGTCACAAAGACTGATACTGCGCAAAACAACACCAATGATTCCTGGCAAGGGAGACACAAACTGTGGAAATTGAAATTCGTATTGATGGCATGAGTTGTGGCGGCTGTGTCGCTGGAGTCACCCGCAAACTGCAAGCTCAACCGGGCGTGGAAGACGTGCAAGTTTCACTGCAACCTGGCAGCGCACGCATACGCTTCGATTCAGCACAGATCAATCAAGCCGCGCTGGAATCTGCCATTGAAGAAGCAGGCTTCGACATTGTTCGTTGACTCTTCCTTAATGCATCAGGTGACCGTGTCGAGTCCCTGGCAAAGTAGCCATAATTGGTGTCCTTGCCAATGAAAAGCGCATGAAATATCTCCAGTGGCTCTTCGCCTTTTCCCCTGCTTGCATCATATGGGTCACCCATGATGCAAATGCCGCAACGCCTATAGCTTCGCCTGTTCATTCTGTGCATAGCGTATCGTCAGTTTCTACCGCATCAACAACGATCGACTTGAGTAAATCCTGCCCAAGTACCAACGGTCGATCCATACCCGATGGCCGGACATGGTGCCGGGCCGGCGAGCTCCATCAATGCATTGGCAAAACCACCAAATGGGTCAACTTGCGCAAGAAGTGCTGACTTTCTGCTCGATGCAGGAAATACCGTTACGCCCGAACTCAATGGGATCAGAAATACCGCATGGCCCCATACACCGCAAAACTCACCACAATTGCCAATAGTGTCTTACGGGTGGAAAAGGCAACCAAACCGGCCACCAGGGTGCCGATCAGATACGCATTGCCCAGCGTCAAGTCAATTGTTCCCTTGGGCGCAAGCGCCATGGGAACAATCAAAGCCGTCAATACTGCCGCAGGCACGTAGCGCAGCGCACGATGCAGCAACGGAGGAAAAACCAGCCGGTGGCCAAACACCAGAAAGCTAGCACGCACCGGCAATGTTGCCAGCGCCATGCCTAGAATGACCCACCAATGATTCATGCCACTTCCTCCCCGATAGGCAATGGCGGACGCAATTTTTCAGCAACCAGCCCGGCAACTACCCCCACCAGCGCGGCCACCATCAAATCGAGTTTATAGGGTAACCCCTGCAACAGCAGTGAGGTTGTCCCCGCAGCCACAGCCGCCGCCAGAATCGCGTTTTGCCGCAACTGAGGCGCAACGATGGCAGCAAAGGTTGCCAGCATGGCGAAATCCAAACCCCAGCCGGAGATTCCGGGAATGCTGCTTCCCAGCAACACCCCAACCGCCGTCCATAACACCCAGTTCAGGTACATCCCAAGCGAGGAACCTAGCTGATACCACTGCCCGCCTTCGCGCCCTTGAGTGCGAAAGTGATTTTCAACCACGGCAAAGGTTTCATCGGTCAACCAGAAAGACAGCACCCAGCGCCATCCCGCAGACCAGTCACGCGCATGAGGCTGCAATGTGGCACTGTAGAGGGCATGGCGCAGATTAACGACCAGCGTGGTCATCCAGATCACAGGTAGCGCTGCGCCAGCACTGATCAGACTGACCGCGACAAACTGCGAAGAGCCGGCAAAAACAAACAGCGACATTCCTAAAGTTGCGGCAGGAGAAAGACCGGCATTAATGGCTAACGTGCCGTAAATCAGACCAAATGGTCCGGCACCGACCATCATCGGTACCGTATCGCGCAAACCGGCCAGCATAAGAAGACGGGGATTTTTCATGTATCGAGCTTATCGCTGCCTCAACCGTGTTGCAATGCACAGTCCGGCTGGTATTTGCCAGCCAAACTGTTGGAAGAAGCATCACCGGTTTCATTGAGCAAATCCGCCAAAATTGCCACGCCCCGACGGATCTCATCCGGACTGGAATGGCTGAAGTTGAGACGCAGCGCAGGGTATTCCGGTTCGCCGGCAAAGAAGGTATCGCCGGGCATGAATACCAAGCCACGTGCCAATGCCCTATTCAGCAACGCCATTCCATCGATCTTCTCACGCAAATGCAGCCAGAAAAACAAGCCGCCACCAGGCACGGTCCAGTCTGCCTTGCTGCTCAAATGCTGCTGTAACGCAGCCTGCATGGCATCGCGTCGTTCGCGGTAGATCGGTAAATTACCGGCCACATGAGGCGCTATCAAGTTGCGTTGCAAAGCCTGCAACACAATAAACTGGCTGAGGCGATTGGTATGCAGATCGGCTGCTTGCTTGAGCTTGACCAGCGCCGGATAAAAATCGGGATGGGCGATCAGATAGCCCAGGCGCAGGCCGGGGGCAAGCGTCTTGGAAAATGAGCCTTGATAAATCCAGTGCGCGTTTTTCAGGTGAGACACCAGCGGTGCGGGTGCAGGACCATCAAAGCTCAGGTCGCGATACGGATCATCCTCGAACACTGGCAACTGGCGGTGATCGCAGATCGCAGCCAGCTCCATTCTCCGGCGCTGAGCGGTACAACGCCCGGTGGGATTCTGGAAGGTAGGAGTGAGGTAAACAAAACGCGCAGCGGGTGCCGTATCCAGTGCTGCCGGTAACGCACCGTCGTCATCTTGAGCTATGCCATGCATATCCGCTCCAAACAAGCGAAAAACCTGCAGTGCCGCCAGATAGGCCGGTGATTCAACCAGAACCTGATCTCCTTCCTCCACCAATAATTTGGCGACAAGATCAATGCCTTGTTGTGAGCCATTCAGGATCAGCACCTGTTCAGGAGAACAGGCCAGACCCAAGCCACAAGCACGTTTGGCCACCCATTCGCGCAAGGCTGGTTCGCCCTCGCTCATACCATATTGCCAAAGCGCATCCGGCAATGCATTCAGATCGATACCGGCATCCTGCGGCTTGAACAACCCTTCTTCTGCCGGCAATCCGCCAGCGAATGAAATCATGCCCGGTTGTGTTGCCAGTGCGAGGATATCCCGCACCAGAGAGGAAGTCAGACGATTGATACGTGAAGCAAACATGGCAAACTGTCCTTTTGGTAAATGCTGCAATTTAGTCAATGTCATTGACGTTTATCTTTTCATTGATCTGCTAGAATGTCAATCATGAAAAAAAATGATCCCCGCCTTAATGCTGCGCAGGAACTGCTTTTCTTCGGCTATCGGGCATTTACCGCATTGCCGGATGAGATCCTGGCCGAACGCGATCTGGCCCGTGTCCACCACAGAATCATCTATTTTGTCGGTCGTGATCCAGGGCTGTCGGTCAACAAGCTGCTATCCAAGCTTGGCGTGAGCAAGCAAGCCTTAAATGCGCCATTGCGGCGTTTGCAGGAGCTCGGCCTGATCGCAGCAGTCCTTTCCGAACAGGATCGTCGCGTGAAATGCCTGACGCTGACCGAGGAAGGCGCCAAGCTGGATACCGAGCTTTCCGCCAGCCAGCATAAGCTGCTCACCTCAATCTTCAACATCTGCGGCACCGAAGCCGAAACCGGCTGGCGCATGGTGATGACCGCACTGGCGAATAGCGAAAAAGGGCAACGCTAGTTTTGCAGCGTTTGGATCATCGTGAAGACAAAAAAGGCCGTCAGCATTGCAAGCTGCGGCCTTTTTTAAAGGTATTTACAAACTATTCAATATCAGAGGACCAGCCATCCGGGCGCATCAGTGCATTTTCAAAGCGGGCAAATTGCCCCATGAAGACCAGGGGCACCTTGCCTGTCGGGCCGTTCCGGTGTTTACCAACGATACACTCGGCAATACCCTTAAATTTGCTGTCTGAGTTGTAGTACTCGTCGCGATACATGAACATGATCAAATCGGCATCCTGTTCAATGGCGCCTGACTCACGCAAGTCAGACATCATTGGACGCTTGTCGGTACGTGACTCCACATTCCGCGATAACTGCGACAGGGCAATGATCGGCACGCCCAGTTCCTTGGCCAAGGATTTCATTGAACGCGATATTTCGCCCAGTTCCGTGGCGCGGTTTTGATCGCGCGCGCCGGCTCTGCCTGCCATCAACTGCAAGTAATCAATTACAATCAAACCCAACTGGCCTCCGCATTGACGTGCCAACCGGCGCGCCTTGGTGCGGATATCCAATGAAGTCAGCGCGCCAGTTTCTTCAATAAAAATCGGCGCTTCGGAAAGTTTGCTCACCGCATGAGTCAAACGGGTCCAATCCTCGTCTTCAAATCGACCCGTTTTCAGCTTGTGCATGTCAATCTTGCCGATTGAGCCGACCATCCGCATCCCCAACTGCGCCGCGCCCATTTCCATCGAGAATACCGCCACCGGTAATTTCTGCTCGGTGGCAACATACTCGGCAATATTGATCGCAAAGGCCGTTTTCCCCATGGAAGGACGTCCGGCAACGATAATCAAATCACCTTTCTGCAAACCGGAAGTCATGCGGTCAAGATCTATAAAACCCGTGGCGACGCCTGTGACTTCACTCGGATTGTCTTGCTGGAACAAATGGTCAATTCGCTCGACGATTTCTTTCAAAATCGGCGGCATGGCGATAAAACCCTTTTGACCGCGCGAGGATTGTTCGGCAATGCCGAATACCATACTTTCTGCTTGATCCAGCAGATCGCCAGCCTCGCGCCCGTTTGGATTGTAGGCTGCATCGACAATTTCGGTGGCGGCGCTGGCCAATTGGCGCATCACCGATTTTTCGCGCACGATTTCCGCATAGCGCCTGATGTTGGCGGCGGATGGCGTATTCTGTGAAAGCGAGCCGAGGTAAGCCAACCCCCCCACATAGGCAAGCTCATTGGTCGAATCAAGCGATTCCGCCACGGTAATCGCATCAGCTGGGCGGTTGTGCTCGATCAGATTACTGATCGCATAAAAAATACGCCGATGATCATCTCGATAGAAGTCATCCTTGGAAAGAACATCGGCAATCTTGTCAAACGAGGGATTATCGAGCAACAACCCGCCCAGTACCGATTGTTCGGCTTCGACAGAATGTGGCGGCAGGCGGTAGTTTTCGTATTGCGCCCCGTCTTGCTGGGCGGTAGCATGCTCGGTCATTTCATTCATCACGGTTTGGCTCTAGAACTAGAGCTGGCCATTTTACGCTGCTTCGCCCATGCATTGCATCCGCAAGTCCATGCTCGCCCCCTACTCCGCACAACAGATGTACGATCTTGTTGACCGCGTTGAAGATTACCCACGCTTTCTGCCCTGGTGCGGCGGTGTGGACGTACATGAACGCAATGACTCGTTGCTGGATGCCACGCTGCACATTCATTTTTTGGGCATTCGCTCGCACTTTCGCACTCGAGATTTGCGTGGACAGGATCGACTGGACATGCAACTGGTTGAGGGTCCATTCAAACGACTGGAAGGCTACTGGCTTTTCACACCCTTAATGGAAGATGCTAGCAAGGTGGAGTTTGTACTGGAATACGAATTTGCCAGCCGTACACTGGAAATGCTGATCGGCCCTGTCTTTGACAAAATCACCAGCACATTCGTCGACGCCTTTATTACCGAAGCAGAACGTCGACACGATAATTGAAAGCGGTCTCTGGAGAGAGCATGCCCCAAGAACAAATCCTGGTCGAAATCGCCTATGCGACGCATGACCGACAAAAACTGATCATGGTGAAATTACCTGCCGGCAGCACTGCCGAAGCAGCTATCCAGCGTTCTGGTATTCTCGGCGAATTCCCGGAAATCGATCTCGCCATCAACAAGATTGGTATCTTCTCCAAAGCTTGCAAACTGGATACGCCGCTACGCGACAAGGATCGCGTCGAAATCTACCGTCCGTTGATTGCCGATCCCAAAGAAGTTCGTCGCCAGCGCGCGGCTGAAGGGAAAATCATGAAAAAAGGCGGCGGCCCGCTGGAAGCGTAACCACCGCCCTTTACTGGCTCAAGCGTTAAATCAAGGACAGAAACGATCAATAGCCTTCTGGGCATCGGCCAATTCCGAGGCACGCTTCTGGTCATTCATGAATTCCACCTCGCCCTTTTCATTAACAGACTTGGTGAGTTGGCCCGATTGCAGAAACGTCTTACGTGCCTGGGCTTGCTGGCAAAGCTTGGGGTCTTTTTCAGATTGCGCCTGTGCTGCCGGGGATGAAGCATCAGCACCGGAAGCGTTTTTACTTGTGATCGGGGGGGCCTTGGGCGAAGCAATGGATGAAACAGGTTGATCACCAGCCCGAATCGTCAGCGGTGTAACCTTGGCCCCAACGGGTGGCGGTGTATCCGAATAATGCATTTTTCCTTCAGCATCTTTCCATTTGTACACCTGCCCCGCCACCGCGGCTCCCGCCAATAACGCTGCTAGAAAGAGCAATGTTAATCTTTTCATTCTGGAAATCCCTTTCTGGCTTTTCCAATGTTTAAATATATTTGGATACGGGCTTGCTACTTAATTGCCTGCCTACCACGATTGTCAGCTTTCGCTGCCATCAATGCAATCTGGATTAACGCCTTGGTACGATAGCGCCATTCTCCTGAGGTTATTCGTTCACACCCCAAGCCAAGCTTTCCTTGCGTCACTTACTACAGGATTGGTGTCATCTGGCTGCAATCCCCACGTATCAGCCACAGCAAGTTGCGGCTCAACCTCAAAGCGGAGCAACTCATCACGACGGAAGGCCAACAGGGTGCGTTTTTTTCCGACCGGTCGATTCGCCAATAGTGTATCCAAAGAGGCAGGGGTTACTCGCAGGTCATCGAGCGCCACCAGCAGATCACCGGCAGACAGGCCTGCCACTTGTGCCGCGCCATCTTGTAGAACATGCGTCAACTTGACCATACTCCCTTCTGTAGCGGTGCGGACACCAAGCGTCATCGTCGGCTTTGACGCAGTGTTCTGCCAGCCGCCCTTGTCGCCACTGCCAGTCGCCGCCCGCAACTGACTCTGTATACCAAACTGGGCCAACAGATCGGGCAACGGCAGCTCTTCCACGGAGCGCAGTGTCTGGTTAAAGAAACCCGTCAAATCCACACCAGCCACTTCCTGAGCAATCGCCTCCCATTCGGACTCGGCAATACCGCAACCTCGTGTATCGAAGTCCTGGCCGAAACGCTGCCATAAGACTTTCATGACATCATCAAGGCTTTTCGCCCCACTACTCTTCTTTCGTATGGTCAGATCCAGACACAATGCCGCCAGTGCACCTTTGACGTAGTAACTTACCAGACTATTCGGACTGTTTTCATCCTGGCGATAGTATTTTACCCAAGCATCAAGACTGGCTTCTTCCAACGTTTGCAGTTGTCGGCCAGGAGTGCGCTGTACATTGGTCATGCTCTGCGCCAGCAAATCCAGATATTCTTGCAGGCTGATCAATCCAGTTCGCAATAGGAACAGGTCGTCGTAATAGGAAGTAATGCCTTCGAAGGCCCACAGCAAGCGCGTATAGCCTTCGCGATCCAGCGCATACGGGGCAAAAGCCGCCGGTTTGATGCGCTTCACGTTCCAGGTGTGAAAATACTCATGACTGACCAGACCGAGAAATTGGCGGTAGCCCGGCTTCATGTCCGTGTCGTGCGCCAAAGGTAGATCGTCGCGCGCGCAGATCAGCGCCGTAGAAGCACGGTGTTCCAGCCCGCCATAGCCTTCACCTACGGCCAGCGTGAGAAAAACATAGCGCGCAAACGGAGCTGGTCCGCCAAAGAAGCCGATTTGCGCTTCGCATATTTTTTTGATGTCTTGCTTGAGCCGCTTTAGGTCGGCATGGTGCTGTCCTGCAATGACCAGCTCATGCGGCACGCCGCAGGCCTTGAAGCCAATGCGCGAAAAGACGCCTATTTCAACCGGATGATCGATCAGCTCGTCGTAATTTTGTGCACCATAGCGACCAAAACCCCATGGCTTGGCTCCGTCTGAAGACAGGGCTGTTGCAACTTCCCAATCTTTGTAATCCTTGCCTGCCGGTTTAACGATCTCGACTTCGCAAGGCGCATCTTCCTGTCCTTCAACAGCCAGAAAAACGCTGGTGCCATTGAAAAAGCCACGCGTGGTATCGAGGTATGCACCACGCACTGAAAGATCCCAGGCATAGACCCGGTAATTGAGCGTCAGCGGCCCCGCCACTGCTTGCGCTTGCCAGCGTTGCTTGTCGAGCTTGGTCAAGGGGACGGGTTGCTTGCCACTCATGGCAGAAATAGCAACGATATTCCGAGCAAATTCACGGATCAGATAACTGCCGGGAATCCAGGTCGGCAGCCAGAAAACCTGGCCGGCAGGATCGGGGGAATCCACTTGCAAAGTAACATCAAAGCAATGGGTTTCAGGACTGACAAGCGAAATACGGTATTGAATTGGCATGGTATGTAAACAAGAAGGAGTTGCTTGATCGTAGGCTACTATCGATCATGCAGGCAATATGCTTGCGCGGAAACTGATTCAACCAGTTCGCCCCAGTTGTCCCAAGCCCATGCCAACCTGATTTCGTCCTGCCCGCTTGGCACGATACAGCGCCTCGTCAGCAGCATCGATCAATTGACTGGCACTCATGCCCGGTTCCAGGCGTGCGATTCCAGCGCTGAATGTGGCTTGAAACGCGCCATGGCCATGCTGCAAGTCCAGGGAAGAGAAACGGACACGCATTTCGTCCAAATGGTTTGCGGCGCGAATAAAGGAAATATCACTGTAGATCAGGGCAAACTCTTCTCCGCCATAGCGGCCAACGGCATCAGGATCTTTCATGCACTGTCGCATCAGGCGCGCCAAACTTTTGATCACTCGATCGCCTACGGCATGACCAAAGTTATCGTTAATCTGTTTGAAGTTGTCCAGATCAACCATGGCAAAGACCAGTTGTTCTTTTTCATGCAGGGAACGATGGACCACGCGCTCTAATTGATCGGTAATATTGGTATGGTTGAGCAGGCCAGTCATGCTATCGCAGGTCATGCATTGACGCAGACGGCGATAGCGTTCGGAAGTAATGGAAACAGCCGCCACCAATTCTTCCGCGTCCATGTTTTTAACCAGGAAATCGTCTCCACCCATGCTGCGCGCCATCAACTGCCGGCCGCGGCTGGTCTCAGTCGAAAGGAAGACAATAGGAATGCTGTCGTACTGCGCACTTTGACGAACCACGCGGGCCATCTCATCGCCAGTGCATTGCGGCATATAGACATCCATCAGGATGATATCCGGCTTGAATCGCTCCAGTACCATCAGAACATCCAGCGGGTTGTGCACCACTTTGACTTGCATTCCGGCCGCAACCAGGACACTACTGGTCCACTTGGAAACTGCGTCGGAATCATCCACGATCAGCACATTGAACGGACTTTGCTGGTTGCGCGCCAACAAGCTGTCGATTCGATCAATCAGTTGCTGCACATCAAATGGTTTAACCACAAAATCAGTGACCCCGATTCGCATCATCTGGAGTTGCTGCACGACAGAAAGTGGCGTGGAAATGTAGATCAGCGGCCCTTTGGAAAGTTTGGCGATCAAGGGGAATACCTGCGCAAAATCCGCATCCTCCAATCCACTATCATCCACCAACAAGACCAATGGCGCGGAAGAATGTATCGCGGCAAGCAAAGCGCTCTGCCGCGAAAAAGCATGCACAGAAAAATCAAACAAGCGCATTTGGGCCGTGAGCTCCGCCGCCTGTTGCTGATCTTGGGTTACCAGATAAATAAGGGATTGTTGTGGGCCGCCAACCATGATTTCGGACCAAGAAGAACGTAAGCGCTGAGCATAGCAGACCCAACATACCTCCGGGCGTTGTGAAGTCATGCCAAATCAAGAAAAACCCAATCATATCGCCAAGTAAAACAGGGTAAAGCTCATTGAATCACGCAGGTACAACCTTAGAATAGAGTTCTGGATTAAGGAGAATCCATGACTAATACATCATTAATTATGGCGGCCCTGCTTGCTCTAGCCTGCCAATCTGCAGCATTCGCTGCAACCAATGCGTCATCACCACCATCGGGAGGGAATGCCGCCTTTGAAGCTGCAATGGCCGCATGCAGCGCCGCGACCGCCAAGGATAGCCGCGGCGGCCCGGATATGGCTGCGCTGGATGCCTGTATGCAAACCAAGGGTTTCACTCGCCCTGCCGGACCGCCTCCGGGGGAAAACAAGCCCGGACAGCGGTAATAATCTTCTTGCTGCTGCAAAAAAATTAGTATCGGCTGCTATCATCAACCACCTTTGAGGTCCCAAGGCCGATCCTCATGAGTTGGTTTCTTTACTTGATTGAATGCCAGGACGGCAGCCTCTACACCGGCATCACCGTCAATGTGGAAGCGCGTTTTGCGACCCATGCCAGTGGCAAAGGGGCACGTTATACCCGTGCCCACCCGCCGCTGCGATTACTGGTCAGCATTCCCTACCCCGACCGATCAAGCGCATCCAAAGCCGAATATCAGATCAAGCAGCTCTCGCCAGCGCGTAAACGGGAATTTGTCCGCAGGTATTGCGCTTCCGATCAAGTCGTCTTATCCAACGCAACTCCGCTTAAAAATGCTGCCTGCAAGCCTGACAGCACGTAATCGGTCACTGTCTCAGCCAATGACCAGATTCAATCACCCCGTTCCGCATGCATATTTCTGTAAACAGCATTCGTTGATCGTCAAAACTTCAGGCAAACAAATCCAGTTTCAGTCGCCCATCAGCCTTCCAGCGCGCCAGTATTTCTTCCGGACTTTCTCTCTGTACATCAGGATGACTAGCGAGAACATTGAGTAATGCGGATTCCACGGCTATGCCCAGCGTACTGGACCGCCCACAGACATAAATCAGTGCATTGTTCTCGTTCATCCAACGCAACAACTCTGGCCCCTGCGCCAGAATCCGGTTTTGGATATAGCCACCGCCATTTTCCTCGCGAGAGAACGCCGTATCCAACCAGGTCAGTACACCTTGCTCCCGGCACGCTTCAAAAAAATCCCGATGATAGAAATCGCCTTGAGGCTTGCGATTACCAAAAAACAACCAGACAGGACCCGCATTGGGAACGGATTTTCGTTCCGACAGAAAACCGGGGAACGGCGCAATACCTGCACCGGTAGCGATCAGAATAATTGGGCGACAAGGATCAGAAGGAGGATTGAAATCCGGATGCTTGCGCAACTGGGCCGTAATCTCTCCGCCCATTTCCAACTGCTGACACAGATAATTCGACGCCAAGCCCAAGACTATTTGGCCTTCTACATTCGTCTTGCTGTGCAACGCCACCGTCAGGTCGATCAAACCATCGCCTGCCAGTGAGGATGAGCCGATCGAATAACAACGTGCAGGCACATCCCGGGCAGGACTGATCAACAATAGATCGCCCGGACGGAACACCACGTTTGGCTCCACCGGTTTAAATCGTAAATGCCACGTGGGTTGCAGGTCCTTTTCCTGCGGATTGTCCAATCTGGCTCGCACAGCCAACCGCAGGCGTACCGGCTGATCCAGCGTCAACACTTGCGATGCAAGGTTTTTCACCCCCAGATGTTTGCCAACTTTTCCAAGCCATGATTGCCAACGGGCCGCAACATCGCCATCCACGGTTTCAACCGGCAAGATTTCTTCCGCGCCCTGCTTGAGCAAGGCTGCTCGCAGCTTTAGACCGCCGCCACAAAACTCGCTATAACGCTTATCGCCCAGGGCCAGCAAACTAAAACGACTGCCTTGCACACCAGTCGCAGATAATTTTTGCATGAAGGCTTTGGCCGGATCGGGCAATTCGCCCTCGCCTGTGGTCGAGGCAATCAGCAAGGTACGACCAAAACCGACCAACTCGTCTGGGCGCAGCGCAGCAAGCGAAACCAGCATGGCGGACTCCCCGGCAGCACGTAGTGCCTGCACAGTGGCTTCGGCTAACTTGGCAGCAGTGCCGGTCTGACTGGCATATGCGACCAGAGTACTGTTGGCAGGATCAGCGCTTGGTGCGCTGCGCACTTGCGATTGCCGTCGACGGCGCCACCAACCCCAGACACCGGTAGCAAGCAAACCGATCAGGCTCAGCGCAGAAAGCAAACTGAACAATCCTGACCAAGCGCCAGCCCAAGTGCCTTCGTGCAACATCCGGACCCAGCCTGGGCCTTGCGTACTGGTTGTAAGCTGGCCGCTACCAGAAACAATATGTGTGGCAGAACCTGTTGAGAGCATTACGGCACCTCGACGGAAGCTCCGGGCTTGTGTCAGATGGCTCAGGTCAACTTGCTGGCTGGCAATTTCGAGAGTACGAACAATCGGCAACGGTTGATCGGCTGATTCGTAAACCGGCAGGCTCGGCATCCCCAGATGCAATGCCATCAAAAGCCCGGTTACCGGCGTGATCACCACCAGCGGCAACCCCAACCAGCCAAGTCCAGCATGCCAGCCACTTACGGTATTGCGCAGCTTTGGCCTGCCCATCAACAAACCAGAAAACACTAATCCAACCATCACATATGTTGCCATTTCGACCAAGCCGCCCGCACCGATCAGCAAACTTTTGTGCAACCGCAAGGCAAAATCGAAAAGATTGAATCCAGAGGCCTGCACAGGTGCGGCGGTAACAACATCAAAGGTGCCGTTCGGCCCTGCCCCGCGCGACCGCAATTCAAAGCTATTGCCATCGGATGCCACGCTCAACATCCCGGCCTGCCCTTGTGGATCGACCTTGTTCAGGGAGGTGATCAAGGCCGGCACATTCAGCGCAGCAGCCGAACCACTTTGCACGATGGGCTTGAATGCCAGAATTGCACCCGAAATAAGGATCAGCAGAAATACCGGGGCCAGAAACAAAGCCAGCCAACGGTGGATTTTAATCAAGGGGGTGATCATTTTTTTATTCAGCATAATGGGATGCCCACAGACAGGGCGAAGCGATGAGATGGGACCCATTAGAACGTGCAGGTGTAAACCGGATGTGTCGCAAGACAGTAGATTTGTAAATGGCTTGTAAACAATTGCCATGATCACGCGTCAAGCGTGATGCCAAACAACCGATCGAGACGGGATACTCACCCAAGCCTTCGTCGCCAAACTGGGAACTGATCGTGACGCTTTTCCTGCCGGGTAAACAAACAAAAAAAACCGAAATGAAGGTGAAAAAATTTACTTATTGCCGAATAACGACGCCAAATTAGTACCCTGACTTCAACACATAACGTCGCAAGGTCTGTGCGATGGCATTGCTGTTGTTATCGCCAATAACCAGATCAGCACGGGCTTTCACCTCGTCATCACTGTTCTCCATCGCAATACCCAAACCAGCCATTTCCAGCATGCTGATATCGTTGTGATTATCCCCAAAGGCAATCACCTCAGCGGGATCAATATGTTGGGTATTCAGCCAGATCTTCAGCAACCCACCTTTGCTGTTTCCTGCCTGTGCAATGTCGTAACGGTTATGCCCCGTTCGCTCGCAACTCAAACCCAGACTGCTTTCTATATCGGCAATAAAAGCTTGTAATTCTTCCGGGTGCGGATGCGAAATCGCAAACTTCCAGACCACGGATACGTCATCAATAATGGATTCAAATTGATCCACTCGGGTAATTGCCGGCCTGACATGCGTAGGCAACGGATCGGCCCAGGCCAGTAGCGTATCAAGGTGAGGCTCCCGCACTTCGTAAGTCATGGCATTGTCCACATACATCAGGCAATGCACACCGTGATTACGGATTTTTTCCAGTGTCTGATGGGCTTGCGGCTTGGTCAATGGATTGGGGAAAAGCGCACTGCGTGCATGGTAATCATATGCATACGTGCCATTGCAGCAGAGCGCAGGCAAATCCAACTCCAGTTGATGATAATAGGGATAGGTCGCGACATGGTGGCGACCGGTTACCAGCACAACCTGCATCCCCTTAGCCCGGGACAGATTCAAGGCAACAAG
>JARLJJ010000512.1 GCA_031291275.1 Formivibrio sp. | reverse complement strand
CGGTGGTGCTGGTCAATTGCGTTTCAAAGTTGGCTGTGTTGGCCAGCAAGGCGGTACCGTCAGCGCCTGTGGTTGGTGTGCCCCCGGCATTCAGCGCTACGCCGGCCGCGGCCGTCGCAGTCGGCAATGTAATCGTGAATGGGGGTGTGCCAGTAGGTGCCGGCGTCTTGATGTAACTCGAATCGGAGTTGATGACCGTGGGCGCGAAGAGCGGACTCGTGGATGTAATTGCCAGATTGGTGTAGTTCTCCAGCACCTGTGTTTGGCCGCCGCTCGTCTGAGTTACCGTGAGATTGAAGGTGTTATTGGTGGTGTTTACATTCGAAATGACGACGTTGATGCTGTTTCCCCAAGCACCTGGATTGTTCGCGGTAAGGACCAGGTTATTGATGGTGCTTCCCGCTGTCGCAGCATCCGTATAAACGAGGCGCACGATGTACGCTTGCGTCCCGCCATTCAGAAAGAAGTGATAGACCGCATAGCCGAGGTACACGCCGGGAATGAGCCCGCCGAATATCGACTGGTACTGCGACCAACTTTCCACCAACACGGCGCGGTCCGTTGGTCCTTGGTTCGACCAGCCTACGAACGCCGCAATTGACGTGGCAACCCCAGTTATACTGTGTTGCCCGCTGGGTAACTCCTGGATGTAGACTCCCGGGTAGGTATAAGTGGCCATAGACGATCCTCCACCTTTCCGTGCCGAAGGTTATACTGACACACGTTTGCTATGCGCTGAACGCGTACAAACGCGCAATGCCTGCTCGCCCTCGTGGGCGCTAATGTTGTACGCATCCGGGAAAGTCTTAACCTTACCGATAACTAGCCCACCAAGACCGGTAACTCCGACAATTTGCCCCGATCCTTCCGGGCCCGCTGATGCCGCCTTGATCGAACCGCGTACACATTGGTCCTGCTGGCGTGAGATAAACGCAGGCTTCGACTGCGTACCTCTGGCGCATTCAGTTACTGCGGGTTCAGTAAGGTTTGTGGATTCTTACGTCGTCGAACTCAGGGGGAACGAGTTCCGAGACTCGACCAGTATTCGTGAATACCTATAGGCTGTCAAGAAAAATCTTCCACACTACTACTTCTATCCGAGCAAGCTATCAAGTTATGCATTCCTGTAACGTTGCAGCACCGATTGCTGAATTGTTTTGGTGCGGTGCATCGGAAAATGGATCAGCGTTTGTCGCAGCTATGCGGACTAAATATGTTGAGTCCCGTGATATTAGCGGGCCGTGATCGTGCACTCACAAGGCATTCAGGACCGTGTGGCAGCCCGGGCCGTGCCGATGCGCTTGTTCTGCCGCTTCGACTCGATCACCAAGGTCTTTGCCGATGGCGGCTACACCGGCAAACTGATCGACTGGGCAAAAGATGTGTTTAACTACTCCGTCGAAATCGTAAAGCGCAACGAGCAACACCTGTTTCAAGTACCGCCCAAGCGCTGGATCGTCGAACGCACTTTCGCATGGCTCAACTGGTCTCGACGCCTCAGCAAGGACTACGAACTTCGTCACACCTTAGCGGAATCTATGATCCACATCGCTTTCGCCCACATGCTCCTGTGCTGATCTCCTTAGTTTCTGGACAGGTTCTAAGATGCCGGCTGGAGTTGTGATTTTTTCCATTTCTTCCACTTCTCTAGCCCCCTTGGCATAGAGCGCCTCTTCATCGGGAGCAAGCGCGTACAACAGCTTGAGAAACTCTCCTGCGTGTACAAGTTCCTCGTCAGCTATGTCCTTGAGCACTGCCACGGCGAGTTTGTTGCTGGTTGACTCGGCAAGCTGCACATACATCTGAGTCGCTTCGTATTCTGCGGCTACCATGAACCGAATCGCTCTGACAAGTTCTTCGTCCGTAAGCTTCCTGCCGTTCGCCAACTCTGAAAAGGGTGACCCGAACTGTGGCATATCGTTCTCCTCTGTTTAATGCACGTTGACACGGCAAAACTTGGACTGCGGCTTTGAGTGCTGTCTCCTTTGTAGTTCCGTGGCTTTCGGAGGTCTGAGCGAGATTGACCATCGCGGCAATATCCGTCTAAAGGGAACAAGCGAGACCGTCAAAACAACATAAAGGCTCTGAGGTCGATAGCCTCGGAGCCTTTGTGCGTCCAGATGAAAGCGGGTTGCTGCCTGAGTTGTTGAGACTTCACTTCAAGTTGAGACTTCCGCCCCTCATTGCGGTAGAGCTTAAACAGCATCCACGCCTCATTCGGGTCTGGGCTTAGAGGGTGCAATTTGCCACCATCGCTGGCAACGTACTTGCCACCCTCAACAACGGTTGGGGTGTTCGTTTTGGGCAAGAACCCCGAATGAGGCTTCACGCCAAAGTTTTCACCGTAGTCGGCACGGAGGTATTTCCAGCCGTTCTGGAGACGGACGTACTTATACAGCCGTGCGTCCTGACTGAGAGTAAGGTTTGGTACTGTAATTTGGGTTGCCACTGGTATCAAAGTTCTCCTCTCGGTTAATACAGAAAAAAAGGAAAACTAAGTTTTACCGCTGGCTTTTCTTAGGAAGACAGCCTAAACCGTTCATTCTAAACGGTTGGTGCCGAAGAAGGGACTCGAACCCCCACACCCTTGCGAGTACGTGGACCTGAACCACGCGCGTCTGCCAATTCCGCCACTTCGGCACGGTCACATGTTCAGCAGTCTTAAGCTGAACAGGCAGCAACCTTGAGTCTCGCAAATGCTGCAACTCGTGTCAAATCCAGCGCCAAGAAGAAAGACCGGAGCTCTGCGCCCCGGTCTTTCGATGAAGCCCCAGTTTGTGCCGGACTAACCTTACACCAACTTTGCGTCGAGGGTAATTTCGGTGTTGTTGGCGAACAGCTTTGAGATGGGGCAGCCTCCCTTGGCGTCGGCTGCGGCCTTGTCAAACACCTCTTGGCTGGCGCCAGGAACGCTTGCGGTCGTCGTCAGCGCAATCTTGGTGATGCCAAAGCCACCATCGATCTTGGCCAGGGTAACGGCTGCGTGGGTTTCGATCTTCGTTGGCGTCAGGCCCGAGCCGCCCAACTGAGCACCCAGCGCCATCGAAAAGCAGCTCGCATGAGCCGCGGCAATCAGTTCCTCTGGAGTGGTACCGGAGTCGGCACCTTCAAAACGTGTTGCGAAGGAGTACTTGGCGTCCTTCAGCACGCCTGTCGCCGTTGAAATGGTGCCCTTGCCTTCCTTCAGTGAACCTGTCCAAACCGCACTTGCCTTG
>JARLJJ010000071.1 GCA_031291275.1 Formivibrio sp. | reverse complement strand
TGCTTTTTTCGCTGTCTTGTCGTGTACAACTTCGCCATAACTGAAATTTACCACTGCTTTGCGCAATCACTCTTTCTCTCGCGGCATGTCCGACAATATTATTACGGTAGGAATGGGTTGTTAGGAGGGCAAGCGGGACTCTGAGGCGCAGTTCCTGTCAATGTGGGGGCAGCAACGAACGTTGGTTTATGACTCAAGATCGGCACGTGAATCACTGTTGAATGCCAACTGATCAAGTTGGAACGACTTCCACTACACCTGTGCATTTGAGAAGATGCTGGGTTTCACCTGTCAATCTCCCAGGGCTGCAACGGTACTCTCCCTACTTGCAACATGAGATTTCTGGTGTTGGAAACAGGCGAGCCCTTCAACTTACACCGGCTTCTGTCGTGATGGCCGCCAAGGTGACCCCCGCTGCCCATATCCGCGCCCTCGTTGTGCAGCGTATGCAAATCCCTGCCATGCTGAGAGTGGGGGGGCCAGCACGCCCGGGTTCCCTGCATGAACACTGCCAGAGCGACCCCATGAGTTCTCCCCCTTTGTTGCGCAGCGACCCCCCGACCTCTACCTTGTTCCCGACGAGGAGCTGGATGAGGCCATCACTACCAAAGTGAGTGAGAGATGTGTGCATGCGCGCGTGGGCGGGACGGAGGCGAGCAGGGTCATGATGAAGCTGAGTGGTTGTGATTGCCCCTCCGCAGGTCCTCATCCTGTACGCGGGCGGCACCATCGGCATGAAGATGACGTCATCAGGATTCGCACCAGTCTCGGGCTATGTACGGCGCAGACACATCCTATCCACTCTGTCGTTCATGATCTTGTTCATGATTCGTGGTGTCATGGTGGCTTCGTGCGCGCGCAGCTGTCAGAGCGCCTGCTCGTGCTGCCATCATTTCAAGACTTTGACAAGCCGCCATGCACGATGCCGATCAGCCCGCTGGGCAAGCGCATCAAATACGACATCAAGGAATATCACCCGGTGAAGCACTTTCTGATGGGCGCGCGGGTTTGCTTGTTCTTGTGCGTGCGCATTTCATGTGGTACACCCTGCAGTTGGTTGCGTGTAAGATGCATTCGAGTCTCTATATGATGTGTCTTCCATTAATTTGGTGTTACAATTGCTGCAATTCACGATATTGTGGTGCTTTATCAGTTGTTGGACTCCTGCAACATGACGCACCGGGACTGGGCCCGCATCGCAACGTATGCGCTGATATTATGTTCGAATTGTTGAGTTATTATTCTGTATGCATACATCAGCCGTCATTTGCTCTGCGTTGCAGCGACATCAAGGCGCATTACGAGGAATACGACAGCTTCGTGATCCTGCACGGCACAGACACGATGGCGTTTACCTGCTCCGCTCTCTCCTTCTTCATGACCAACCTCAGCAAAACAGTGATCGTCACGGGCTCGCAGATCCCCATGTCACTGCAGGTGTGTGTGTGTGTGTGTGTGTGTGTGTGTGTGTGTGTGTGTGTGTGTGTGTGTGTGTGTGTGTGTGTGTGTGTGCTTCTAGGGCATGCCTT
>JARLJJ010000070.1 GCA_031291275.1 Formivibrio sp. | reverse complement strand
GGTTGGCGGCACGCGGCAGAAGTTATCGATGATCTCGACCGTGACCAACCAGGGAAAAACCAGTTGGATGATCATCGACGGCAACTTCAATCACCTGCGTTTGATCGAGTTCTTCGAGGCCTTGATCAAACAGGCTGGGCGGAAGGTCTTCCTTGTGCTCGATAACTTGGGCGTGCATCACTGTAAGCCGATCGAGGAGTGGCTGGCAACGCACCTCAAGCAAATCGAAGTCTTCTACCTGCCCAGCTACTCGCCAGACCTGAATCCAGATGAACGGCTCAATGGAGACTTGAAACAAGCCAGCGAGACACGCGTTCCATCCAGGAAAAAAGACAAGTTGCACAATGCTGCGACGGAACACATGACGGCAATCGAAAACAATCCCGACAGAATCAAATCCTTTTTCAAAGACCCGATCATCGCCTACGCGGCGTGACAGTATTTTGTTGCCGGATCAATAGGTCTTTGCCCGTATAACGATGAACCTTTATAGAATAATTATCCCTTTGACACATGTTTAATTTGGATGGATGATGTGTGTAGCCGAGGCATGCGATGAATCTTTACTCTCTGACACGCCGGTTTCCCACCGAAAAAGATGCATTGAATCATTTGGTCAAGACGCGCTGGCCAAAGGGCGTTCGCTGCGTGGCTTGCGATCACGGCAAGTGCTGGCCGATCGAGTCCACCAACAAGACCGGCGGACTGCGGCGTCTGTTTCAGTGCGCTAGCTGCAAGTTTCAGTTCAGTGCGACAACCGGAACCTTGTTCCATGATTCGCACCTGCCTCTGACGAAATGGTTTGCGGCGATCTCATTGATGAGCGATGCCAAGAAGGGTATTTCGGCCAGCCAACTCGGACTCCAAATCGGCATGACCTACAAGACTGCCTGGTATGTGGCTCACAGGATCCGTGAAGCCATGCAGGAGGCCAAAGACATTCAACTTGGCGACCCCGACACCACTGTGGAGATCGACGAAGCCTACATCGGAGGCCGACTTCGCCTCAAGGGATCAAAGGTGGCCAAAGCTTCTAAAACTATGGTGATCGGACTGGCCGAACGCAACGGACGGGTTCATCTGGAGTCGATCTCCAACCGCCAGTTCGAGTCCATCAAACCGGTGCTGGAAGCCAAACTCGCCGAAGATACCAAAGAAGTCGTCACCGATGGTAATTGCACCTACTCGCGCCTGATCCCCAAAGAGAAAAACGCAAGAGGAAATCACGGCAAGGAACTCCGAGAGCGGGACTGGACAACGACGCAAACGGTGGAGAACGCGTTTTCGCTGTTCAAACGTGCCATCGTCGGCAACTATCACAAGCTCAGCCCCTGGCACCTGGACCGCTATATGCGCGAGTTCTGCTGGAGGTACAACCGGCGCTGCATGCAGGCGTCTATCTTCGACATGGCGCTGAGCAGTATGGTCAGTCGAACACCGTTACCATACAAGACGCTGGTTGCCTTCTAACCTGGACTCTCGCAACAGCCAAACTACTTACCGGCGTTGCCAGCCTTGCGCCGCGCTTGGATCCTCGCGCTGATCTCAGACCGCGATAGTGGCTTCGACTGCAACATCCGTCGCAGAATCTCATCAAACCGCTTCTCCGCCACAGCCTTACCACTCATCCAGACATCTTACCAACTCATTCGACATGCGTGATCGGGATGATCATTCTTTATAGGTTCTTCGTCACTTTTGGTGAACCACGACTGATACTTTGCCTATGATGCGAAGCGAGTTAAAAGTTGGACAGGCTCTGGCGGTTTCCGGATTATGCCGATGGAGCGACGAACATTGGTACCGGAAGCCGGTGAAGTGGCGTTAGATCAATTGATGGTTGAGAGCAATACGCGGCTCGTCATGGTGCTTCAAGCGACGAGCGAGGCTAGCCATTGCCCAGAATGCCGTCAAGAATCACGGCGAATTCACAGCCGTTATATTCGAAGGTTGAGTGATCTGCCCTGGGAAGGGATTCCGGTGCGGATCGAACTGCGCGTGCGCCGGTTCTTCTGCGACAGCGAAGATTGTGGGCAGCAGATATTCACGGAACGCCTGCCGAAAACCGTACAACGATACTCGCGGCGCACATGCCGGTTGAGCGCTTCTCTCCAGCAGATTACGAGCGCATTGGGCGGATCCGCAGGGTCTCGGCTGGCGAAACAACTCGGCATCCTGGCCAGCGGTTCGACGCTGCTTCGTCAGTTGCGCCGCAAGCTAATAAAGCCTGCCGCTCAAGGGCCTCGGGTGTTGGGTATCGATGACTGGGCATGGCGCAAGGGGCATCGATATGGCACGATCCTCTGCGATCTGGAACGTGGTAAGGTCGTCGATTTG
>JARLJJ010000511.1 GCA_031291275.1 Formivibrio sp. | reverse complement strand
TGCTGTCCCGCATGGAAATAACTAAAAAGGCGGCACTGAGATGCCGCCAAGTTTAGGGAGGAAACGTCCAAGTGAACCGTCGATCTACTTCACTTCGATATCTGAATTGTAGTGCTATTTACGGGTTGCCGCAAGCTCGAGCTTTATATTCGATGCAAAATAAACGTGACAAAGCAATATGGACATTCACTCGGCCTAAGCTCGTTTACTTTATGTGTGATCTTCTAAATGATAATATTCGCATGCATCATTTTATAAAATAATTACGTAGATCGCGGGTTGGATTGCCAGTGCGTCGAAAGTCTATGCGGAGGTTACCTTCCCATCGCACGTACGCAATTCTTCTTGGGCAACCATGATTCGATGAACCGGCTCAAATTTCGATGACTTCTTAATAACTTCAATAATGATGATAAGTGCATCTTATAAAAGGCCTTTCACCACATGAGCTATATGCTTGGCGCTCAGTCTGTATTGATCGAATAGATACGGCGTCGAGCCACCCTCCGCAAAGGTGTCACGAATACCCACCCGTGCGAATTTCACGACGATAGATTCTTCCATAAGTGTCTCTGCGACGGAGGACCCTAAGCCGCCAATGATCGAATGATTTTCTGCAGTCACAATCACTTTTGTCTTGCGTGCCAAATCAATGACTGCTTTTACATCGAGCGGCTTGATAGTGGCCATGTTGAGAACGCTTACCTGGATATCTTCCGTCGATAATAAGTCGGCGGCATACAAAGCCTCCTGTACCATCATTCCACACGCGATAATCGTAGCGTCGGGTCCGTGCCGCAGAATTTCGGCAAGTCCGGGACGAAGTGACCGCTTCTTGAGCTTCGACGATGATATTGCGGCGGCTCTCTTCAAACGTAAATATACTGGTCCTTCAATCGCCAACGCGGCGTCGACCGCCAGGCCTAATTGCTCCGGACCATCCGGCTCAATAATTGTCATATTCGGCAACGCTCTCATCAGGGCAATGTCATCGATTGCCTGATGGGAAACACCTAGTAAAGTCGTTAAGCCAGGCAAGAAACCAACGATTTTTATCGGCAACTTTGGATAGGCCACTTGCATGGCAATCTGATCGTAACAGCGACGGCTTACAAAGACGCAGAACGAATGCACAAAGGGAATAATGCCTGAGCGTGCAAGGCCGCCGGCAATTCCGATCATATTGGCTTCGGCAATGCCGGTGTGAACAAATCTTTCAGGTAACTGATCGCGGAATAAATCTGTTTCCGTCGCGCCAACAAGATCTGCGCATAGGCAAAAAATCCGCTCATCAAGACGGGCGGCCGCCACCAGTGATTCACCATAGAGCTTAGGTACGGGACCGGTATTGCCACGAGAAATAAAATCATCAACCTTTAACGCATCGTTGTTTGTCACAAAATTATTCTCACTCACGTCAGATACTCCGCATCCAGCTCCTGAAGGACAGTGCGTTCCAAATCCTTAGGCAGTCGCATATTGTGTCCAAATATACCTTCAATGCTCGATGCGCCCTTGCCAGGAATGGTGTTGGCAATGATACACGAAGGCTTGCCGACCTGATTCCTGGCTCGATCGAGAGATTGCAAAATCGTGATAAGATCATGGCCGTTAATTGTCTCCACAAAAAAGCCGAAGCTCTTCCATTTGTCAGAGATTGACTCCATTTGCATGACAGAGTCGGTATGGCCCTCAACCTGCATTTTATTATTGTCTATCACGAGGCATAAATTATCTAATCTCAGACTACTTGCGCTCATTGCCGCCTCCCAAACCTGGCCCTCCTGCATTTCACCATCGCCCAGAAGAACATAAATCCGACTTGGCCTGCTCTGGCGACGGGCAGCAAGTGCCATTCCAATACCAACAGAAAGGCCCTGTCCGAGCGACCCACATGTTGCTTCGATCATCGGGCCCAGCCGCTCCGAGGCATTGATTTCCAAAGTCGAGCCATCGGTGCAGTAACTGTCTAAGGACTGCAGCGGAATAAACCCGCGCAGAGCCAGCGTCGCGTGAAAGATCGCTGTATTATGAGCTGTTGAAAGCAAGAAGCGATCCCTATCCATCCAGAGCGGATCTGACGGGTCAAGCCGCATTTCGGCAAAATAGAGCGCGGTAAATAGGTCTGCAGCACCGAGACCTTGCTGTAGATATCCTTGGCCTGTCTGGCCGACAAGCCGGACCACAATTTTTCGTAGCTCCAATGCAATTTTCCGCAACTCAATTATATCAACAACTCGAGGCGCAGGTTGACGTTGGGTTGGCCCGGCGCTTTGAGGCATCAGGTTCATTGGAGTACCTTCCCTATCTTCTGTTCATAGATTTTCTGGGGGCCAGCCACAGCCGTTGAACTTGCCCGTAACTCACGATCTTCAGAAATATCCTTGAGCAGCATCAGCATTGCTGTACAGTCTTGTTCCGAACGTCCTAGTGGCTGGGCCAGGGCATAGAGCTCCCGCGCCACCGCACCCAGCAGGAGGGGCGCACCAACAGCCGCTCCCAGTTTCAGGGCCAGCGAAATATCTTTAAGACCCATTCGTAACGGGAAATCAGCCACAAGATCACCCGCAAGCACTTTGCGTGGATAGTTCGTCAACAACTGGCCCTTGCCGGCCGGAGTTTCGGCAAATACCTGCATGGCAACATTGCGGTCGATACCAAGCTTAGCCACAAAATTGAGACCCTCGGCAGCCAATACCATGTGAACCATGGATAGATAGTTATTGACCAGTTTAAGGCGTAGTCCCGATCCGACCTCACCAACATGGATTGTCGTTTCACCAAGCTGGTCAAATATCGAACGGGCTTCGGCAATATCCGTTTCAGCACCACCAGCCAGTATCAGAAGCTCTCCCGTTTCGGCTTCCATTTTGCCTCGACATACCGGCGCGTCGATGTAACGAAGGGAAGCGCTCTGCAAGTCATGCAATATATTGATGCACTGATCGGCATCTCCGGTTCCCATATCGACAACCAAGGAACCTTGTTGAAGTGTTTCAACAGCGCCATCTTTGCCAAAGAGAACGGCGCGGACGTGGTCAGAATTTGGTAGCATCAGGACGAGTAGGTCAGCATATTGCCCCACGTCCCGCGGCGATTCGCAGACCCGGCAGTCGAGCCTTTGGAACATATTCATGGCGGTATGTGCCATGTCAAAAACCGCGACGGAAAATCCAGCTTCAATCAAGCGACGCGCCATCGGTGCGCCCATGACTCCCAATCCAATAAACCCGATTTTCTTTGGAGTTTGATCACCACTCACGGCAAAGCCCTTCTGAAGATATGATGGAGACTTCGAGCCACGACTTTGTTCATGGCTCGGAATCTATCAAAGTTAGCGTTATTTAAAATTTGCCCAGGCCGCCAATTTTGGATCGGCCTTTATTTGCTGAAGGAATTTCGCACTTATAAATGTGTCCGGACTGAGCTTATTGCTTATAGAGCCCTTTGCAATCATAAAATCCTCAAACTGATCGAACGCCGTATCTATTGGAGAGCTGGAACCAGACCCGTTGAAAGCAGCAATTTGCTGGTCAAGCCCATATTGCTGACGATCGGTTGTCAGCTCGGTGTGCAAGTATGGCTCGCCTAACTCAACGCCATTGCGATCGTAAAATGCCTGCAAATACTTTTCTGTTTCCTGCGGATGCATTTTTTCCCATACGACGGCTCGCATATAGGTTGCTAAGAAACGAGCGACGGCACTCGGATAAGCCTTTGCGTAATCCGCGCGGACCACAATCGTCGAATACAAATTAAGTCCAACATCTTTCGCGCTGCAAAGTTTCTGAGCGCCGGCGACGTGCTCCAAGGTGTAGGCATAAGGTGTAAAGATCGCTGCAAGAGCGCCAGAGCCACTGCCAAACGCAGAGACCAGTTGTGGCGGCGACAAATTCACCCACTGTACGTCATTTCGCGATAGTCCCATCGATTTGATACAGGCCCACGCGGCATATTCCGCCGTTGAATTGGTAGGGACGAGGATTGATTTTCCCTTCAGCATGCTAGGGTTTGCCTTAATTTGAGCAATCTGATTTCCGCGCGCAAGCAGTACATTGGCTCCCCCCTCAGCGGTCGCAATGCCAATTGTCAGCAGGCCGATGCGTGCTGCGCCCAAAATGGCCGGCGGCGCACCCAACGTACCGACATCCCAATCGCCGGCGGCAGCGGCGGCGATCTGGGGCGCACCCGTTGGGAAAATCACAAAGCTAGGATCCAGTCCAATTTGCTGGAACCAGCCTTTGTCCTTGGCGATTTCAATAGTGACACCATAAAGTGCCGGTTGGTAGCTAATTTTTATCGGTGTGCCCGCATATGATCGTGATCCCGCGACCAAGAATAACATGCAGAAGGCAAGTATCGAACGAAAGATCATACGTTTTCTCCTATTATTTCTAGTTTCAAAACTTTAGGCTTATCAGAGTTGCCGTGTTTTTGGTCCTTCAGTAATTTCCATACCGCTGTCCTGGTATGAACGAACGACTCCAAGTCCATCACGTCTTCGATCGGCAATTCATCCCATTTTTCAGTCTGCCGGATTGACTTCACATCAATGATAGAAGCAATCCGTCCAGGGTTGCGTGCCATGACCACAATGCGATCAGCCAGATAAACCGCCTCCTCGACGCTATGCGTGATGAATAGAACCGTTCGCGGATTCACACGGCTGAGGCGGACAAGCTCTTCCTGCATGACGGTCCGGGTTTGAGCATCCAAAGCGCCAAAGGGCTCATCCATCAACAAAACAGCGGGGTCGATGGCATATGACCGCGCAATCGCAACACGCTGTTGCATGCCGCCGGATAACTGATGAGGATATTTATTTTCGTGTCCTTTAAGGCCCATCAAATTGATATAATGACCAACGATTTCCTTAATTTTCTTGGTGGGAGCACCGCTGCACTTCAAGCCGAACGCGATGTTGTCATAGACAGTCTTCCACGGCATCAAAGCGAACTGTTGAAATACAACGGCACGGTCTGGCCCTGGTCCGGAGATTTTTTTGTCCTTCACCAGAACTTCGCCATCTGTCGGAAAATCGAGCCCCGCCGCCATACGAAGCAAAGTTGTTTTGCCACAACCGGATGGCCCAACGATCGCCACGAATTCTTTAGGTGCAATTGCTAAATCAATTCCCTGCAACGCTACAAACTGACGCTCGTTCTTTCCATAAATTTTAGAGATTGCCTGAAACGAAATATCATTCATCTTCATACTCCGCTCACTGCGCCCATTTGCTGCGGACGCGGGATTCCACAAATCTTAAGAAAAAATCTATAATAAAGCCTGTTATACCGATGGCTAACATCCCAACCATAACGATGGGGGTGTCCATATTAGACTGTCCCTGAACCATCAGATAGCCAATTCCCGATGAGACGACGATCAGTTCTGCGCCGATGAGTGATTGCCAGCCAATACCTGATGCAATACGCAGACCGGCAACAATAGAAGGCAAGGCGCCTGGCAACAGCACGTCGAACAGCATTCTAGGTGTCGAAATGCCCAGTGTTTGAGCCGCTTCTATCAGGGGCGGAGGAATTAAGCGGGCCCCGCTGTAGGCATTGATGACACATGGCGGAAATGCGCCGGAAAATATAATGAGAATTGGACCGCCGATGCCTGTACCAAACCACAAAGCGGCAAATGGGACCCAAGCAATGGGCGCAATAAATCTGAATGCTTCGAGAAACGGAGAAACAACAGTCTCCCATTTTCGAGACCATCCCATCATTAAACCAAGCGGTATACCCAGGGCGGCCGCCAGTATAAATCCCATTAAATAGCGTTTTAGGCTGGCGGCGAGATGTTCTTGGAGCGTATAGCCTGCAAAGGGCACGTGAAGCAGCCTGACTGCTGTTTGCAAAACCATCTGAGGCGGCGGCAGCAACTGTTCTGAAATGATGCGCGAGGCCACTATTGTTTGCCATGCCACCAGCAATACAAGGCTGCCAACTGTGGTTAGGACAATGCCCTCGACCGGCCCAAGCTGGCGCCCAAAAATTGAAGAATTCTGACTCATGTTTGGCGCCAGGGTATTATTCGACGTTCAAGCCAGACAAGGCCCAACGTACTCAGGGCGCCTAAGACGGCGACGCAAGCCATAGCAAACATAATCATGCCGGGGTACACATCTTGCGAAGCGGTCATCAACACGCGGCCCAGGCCATAAAAAGCGCCGACAAGTTCAGCCGCCACCAGCGTTGTCCAACACGCTTGCAGTGACAATTTCAGCCCGGTAAAAATCATCGGCAGAGCACCGGGGATCAAAACCTGTGTCACGATCTGGCGGGGTGAGGCACCATGGACCCGCGCCGCTGCAATTATAACCGGGTCGACATTACGAATGCCGGTGAATGTATTAATGGCGGATGGCACCAGTGCGGCGTACCAGATAACAAATATCTTGGCGGCATCCCCCAGGCCAAACCAGAGAATCGCAAGTGGAATCCACGCGAGAGGCGGAATTGGACGTAAGATTAGAAACGTCGGATTAATCAATTTCTCGGCGCGCGGACTGGCTCCCATCACAACACCCAGAAATACGCCTGATATGCCGGCTGTGATAAACCCTAAAATCACCAGCCGGAAACTATGCATCGCCTGGATAAAAAGCGGCGCACCCGCGTAGCCGACGGTGCAAATCTGCACCCCAGCATTCCATACATCTAACGGGCTAGGAAAGCGCGCGGGTCCGACGAGTTGGAGGGGGCCGGTGGCGAGATACCAGAACAGCAAGCTCACACCAAAGGCGATCGAGCCGTTGGAAGGTCGCCAGGTACGCTGCCTCCCCGATATGAACCGATCCCTGCTTTGCGCGGCTAAATCCGTCATGACGTTCCCTAAATAACGGCATTGTGCCATCTTATGATATCGATACCATAAATGATATCGATATCATTGGCAAGGTATTTGATGTAAGTGGTGTTGAGTTAATATTGGGGGACGCGTGAAGGTAGACAGTAAGAGTAGCGGGCGACGCCAGGCAAAGGGACCAAACACGGTTTTGCCCACCGCACCGCAGGAACAAGCGCGTCGTCCGAGCCTGACAATGAGGGATGTCGCCCTCGAGGCTGGGGTAGGAACCATGACCGTTTCCCGTGCCCTGCGGCAATCCACAAGCATGACAGGTGAGACACGCGAAAAAGTCGAAAACGCCATAAGAAAGCTCGGCTATGTTAGAAATTCCGCGGCCGGAACCCTTCGTTCCAACCGGAGCAAAATTGTTGCGGTAATCGTGCCGACGATCTCCAACTCAATTTTTGCCGAAACTTTGCAGGCTCTATCTGATATTCTCAGACCAGCCGGCTATCATATCCTTATTGGTCATTCGGGCTATTCAATAGCTGAAGAGGAGGCTCTAATCGAGGCTTTCCTTGCCCGCCAGCCCGAAGCCATTGTGCTTACGGGCTATACCCATTCACCACGTGCAAAGACACTGCTTACTGCTGCCAAAATACCGGTGGTCGAGATTTGGAACGTATCTGACACGCCAATTGATATAAGTGTCGGGATTTCAAATTTTGATGCCACGTTTGCTATGACGAAGAGGCTTATCGAGAAAAAATTTAAGGCAATCGGCTATATTGGCGGATTTAAAGAAAATAACGATCGTACAGAGCAACGCGAGGCCGGTTTTAGGGCAGCGCTCAAAAATGCCAAGATGCCCTGGATCCCAACACGGGTACAAAGATCGGCCTTCGAATTTGAATCAGGTGCCGCCGCACTGCTAGAATTATTAAAGCGCCATCCTGAAGTAGATGTCGTCTTCGCGGCTTCGGATATCCTCGCTGTGGGCGTAATGCTACAAGCAGCTAAGCAAAATATTCGCGTACCTGATGACCTCGCTGTGGTTGGCTTCGATGATAGTGGAATTGCGCATTTGATGTCGCCGGCCCTAACTACTGTTCGAGTGCCGCGGTCAGCAATCGGCCATGTGGCAGCACAGCAAATTCTTGATCGCTTGTCAGGCAATAATCTCGATTCAAATACAATCGATCTTGGTTTCCAGATAATCGAACGAAATAGCGGCTAATAAATGGTAATCACGTGCTCTATGTCTAGACCCCATGTCCGCTGAGTGATCGGCGGCCCGCCCTCCATGTATAATGTCGAGGGTTTTGCCGGATGGCCGGCGCAGAGCCTCATACATGGAGGGCGGACCTAATGGACAATATCACGTTTGTTGGATTAAATGTGCATGAGGCGAGGGTATGTGCGGCCGTTGCGGAGAGCGGCCATGACGGCGAGGTGCGACAGATCGGCATCTTTGAGAACCGGCCGGATGTTTTTAAGAAAATAGTAAACTCGGCTCGGCAAAAATGGTTGGCGGCTTAGCTTTTGTTACGGAGCGGGGCCCTGTAGTTATGGTCTGCAACGATTGCTGACCAGCGCGGGGCATGAGTGCATGGTTGTTTTCCTCGACAATCGCCCCGGCCCAGACTTTTTCGATGAGATCGTCCTTGCTGACCGGATTGCCTTTAGCCTCCAGCAGCATCCACAAAATATCAAATGCGCGGGCGCCGATTTCGATTTTCTTCTCGTAGCGCAGCAGCAGGCGAAGCTCGGGGAATATCCGATAACGGCCAAAGCCCTCGCCTTGGTCGGCGCGAGGGTGCGTAGCCCCGGCGAGGTTCCGATCGCGCTGCATTGACACTCGCATTACGCCGAAACTGTATATAGATGAAGGTCTGCCCACTGGATTAGGTGCCCCAAAGCCGATCGACTGCTACTCACCAACCCGATGGTTTGCAGACGAACCCGTGATCGGTCACTTCTTAAAGATGCCATGCTCGCCTAAATGACCGAGATGATAAAGGATTTCGGATGCAATAGGCGCAAAGCTGCCGGAGGAAGGTCACGAAAATAAGCGTATCGTTTCACACGGCATATTACATAAAGAGCTTAAATCTAGCACATTTACAAAATTTACCGTAACGATTTGAAGGTATTTAACACAACTTTTAACACATAAAGGGAAATTTAATGGATATTATCAGTGTATTCAAATGTTTACCCGGTAGCTCGTCAGGCTCATAACCTGAAGGTCCCTGGTTCAAATCCAGGTCCCGCAACCAGATAAAGCATTGATATAGATAAAAAATTTATTTCAAACCAACGGGCTTCAAAGGATAACAGGCTTTTGGCCTGACAACCCACAATCATTTTTAGAAGTTGTTGTTCAAAATCAACGTTGGATGTGATGTTGGCGGAACAGACAACCTTTATGCAATTCTAGCACATTTCATTTGATGAAGATATTCATCCATCAGTTTGGGTGTGTTGGTGCGATGGCTAGATTGGGCCGAAGCGGACTGGCAGCTTTGAAACTTGAACTAAGCCAAGCTGCCACTCGCTGTGATACTTCATCGCGCGATGGCGGCCAGCGCTTCCAAGAACGCACGGATTTTCGAACTCGACAAGCGTCGTGCGTTCTGTAGTGCCCATATCTGGACCTTCGGGCCATGTTCCACGCCTAGTGAAACGAGGCGGCCGGCGGCGATGTCCTCGCTAACGAGCAGTTTTGGCATGAGTGCGACGCCGGCGCCGGCCAGGACTGCATCGCGTATCATCAAAAATGACGACAGGCGTAGCCTGAAATGGGGTCTGAGATCGTGCACGGCGTGATTTGATCTGATACGCCACAGAATGCCCTTGGGGGTGGCGATATGGCCAACTGCGGGCACCGTCTGGGCACCATCTTCGGCTTCCGGTTGGAGTGCGATATGCGACTCGGGATGGGCCACCAGCAGGCGTTCGTCCTCTAGGATACGCCGACCGACCAACTGCTCGTCGGATCCTGGATCGACCCGCAGCACCAGGTCGTAATTATCCTCGACCGGATCGACCTTGCGATCCTCAGCGACGATCTCGAGTTCGACTTGCGGGTTAGCAAGAACGAACTCGGCTGCGAGCTTGGGCAACAGAACATGTGCCAGGACGATCGGCGCGCTAACTCGTAGTTTGCCCGTTGGCACGGTTGCGCCAGCGGCGACCGCCTGCTCGGCGTCAACGATGTCTCCAAGCGGCCCCTGCGTCAGTTCATGCAGAACGCGACCCTCATCAGTCAGCCTCAATATACGCGAACCGCGCTCGATCAGGCGTACACCCAGGGCCGCCTCAAGCTCCGACACCTTGCGCGAGAGGGTCGCCTTGGGCCTGCCGCTCGTTCGGCTAGCCCGTCCAAAGCCGCCATGTTTAGCGACCAGGTTAAAATCGACGAGCGCCAGAAGGTTCATGATTAGTGTTCCATTATCGGGACAATGTGTCCCCATAATGCCATCTTACGGAAAAATTTGAAACGGCTATTTCTGATGGGCAGGAACACTCTGCAATGCAATTAAGGAGATTTGATATGGCGATATTGGTGACAGGAAGCACGGGCACGATCGGAACCCAGGTGCTGAACTTTCTCGAAGGGCATGGTACTGAGGTGCGCGCTCTTACCCGGTCACCCGAAAAGGCGCGGTATGCCACTGGCGTGACTGCGGTGAAAGGTGACCTTTCCGATATTGACAGCGTCCGCGCGGCGCTGGACGGCGTAAGCACGCTATTCTTGCTCGCGCCGAACGCGCCCGACGAGCTTACGCAGGCGATGCTGACGCTGAACGCCGCGCGCGCCGCTGGCGTGAAGGGGATCGTCTACCTGTCGGTCTTCAGGGGTGAGTCCTATGCCGACGTGCCGCACTTCGCCAGTAAGATGACCGTCGAGCGCATGATCGATGCCTATGATCTACCGGCGACGATCCTGCGCCCGGCCTATTTCATCCAGAATGACATGCGGCAGAAGGACGCGCTGCTTGGTGCTGGTGTCTATGGCATGCCGGTTGGCAACAAGGGCATCTCCATGGTTGATGTTCGCGACATTGGCGAGGCCGCAGCGAAGGAGTTGTTGCGACGCGAACAAGCGCATTCGCGGCTGCCCAGAGAAATCTACGAACTGGTAGGGCCAGATGCCCTGACCGGAGAGAAACTCGCGGCCCTCTGGAGCAAGGTGCTTGAGCGTCCAATCCGCTACGGCGACAATGATCTGGAGACGCTGGAACGGCGCCTGAAGGCATTCGGCCCGTCTTGGCTTGCCTATGACATGAAGCTGATGATGCGGCGTTACCAGGAGGATGGTGCCGTCGCGACGGCAGCGGACGTTGCACGCCTTGCAGGGCTGCTTGGTCATCAACCGCGTTCCTATCGCGACTTTGCAACCGCGGCGGCCGCGGAATGGGCAAAGGGTTAACGTGTCCTGCTCCCCGCCCACCGAAGCTTAATCGCAAACACCAATTCTGACTGGAGCACAAATTATGACCCGTATATTGTTTGTTGGCCAGAAGCCCGAGACCGTGGACTTCTCCGACCCAGCTTTGCCGCCTGGTTTCGATGCAGCAAAGATCAACGCCGGCATCGCCGTGGCCGTCGCAAAGATAAAAGAGCGTGGATGGCATGGCGACACTTGCATGATCGCTCCCGATGAAACAGCAGGGCCAATGCTCGAGAAACAACTGGCGAGCGCACGGTATGACTGCGTGGTCATCGGTGGCGGGCTGAGACTTCCTCCGAAGAGCCTGGCTCTGTTTGAAAGAGTGGTCAACACGATCCATCAGGCCGCGCCGGGTGCAGCCATCGCTTTCAATACGCGGCCAGAGGACACTGCCGAGGCTGCAGCACGTCAACTCAAAGCGGTCTGATAGACCACGCCATGGCGGCGTCAGTTGCAACTGACGGTTAGGCTTGCGTGGTTCCCAACAACGACCGCTTTTGCGATCAGCGCGGTAAGCCTCGAATGATGGGTAAGCGGCCTGTCCGCTTTCCGGCACCGGCATGTGAACCCCTAAACGGCCGTCCACTCACGTTGCAGCGGGGCAGCCAAGGTGGTGAAAGATTGCGTCTCGCCCGTCGCGGGCGCGGTTTCTCACAAGGGCGCGGGCGCCGTTACACCGACAAGCTCGTCGTGGCCGTCATCCGCTCCTGAAAAACTTCCTGCAACATGGTCAGAAAGGCGCGCACGGCGGGATTGGCGCGGCGGCTTTCCGGCCAGACCGCCGTGATATTGTGCCGCTCGACGGCAAATTCGGGAAGCACCGGGACCAGTTCGCCGCGCGCCACATAGGGTACCGCGACAAAGGTCGCGCTGATCCCGATACCACCGCCGGCGGCGAGAACCGCAACCAGCGCGTCGCTCACGTCCACGACAACACCGGATGGCGGCAAGACCTCAATCACGCGGTCACCAATCTGGAAGGGCCAACGCATGGCTTGGCCCGTACTCTGATAGCGGAGGTTGACGGTGTCGTGCCCCGCTAGCTCGTCCGGATGCGCCGGGGTGCCTCGCATTGCCAGGTAGGCTGGCGATGCGAAGCAGCAGAGAAGATGCGGCTCGAAACTGCGCGACAACAGCCGCGAGTCTGCAAGGTCACCGATGCGCACCGCGATGTCGATCCCCTCCTCGATGATATCTACAAACTGGTCGTTCAGCCGCAGATCGACCATCACCTTGGGGTGGAGCTTGCGGAACGCCGGCAGGGCGGGCGCTATCACATGGACGCCGATCGGCAGTGGCGCGGCCACCCGCAAGGTGCCCGATGGCTCCGAGCGGGCTGTCATCGCGGCCTGCTCGATCTCTTCCGCGTCGCGCAGCAGTCGGAGCGCACGCTCGTGCAGCTCGCGACCCTCTGGTGTGAGCGTCAGCGAGCGGGTCGTGCGGGTAAAGAGCGAAACCCCCAGATGCCGCTCGAGGCGCTGTACGCTCTTGCTCACGGCCGAGGGCGAGATCGATAGCGAACGGGCAGCGGCGGTGAAACTGCCCATCGATCCAACACGCGCGAAAGCGATCAAGCCGGTCAGTCGCTCCAGAGCCATTTGTTCCTTCATGGCATTATAGAAGCGACATTGGCTACAATTATCAATCCCATGGTGATGTATATGTGAGTCGTCGAGAACTGATGTGTTCTCGTGGAGAGTTTTAATGAACGATACGATGAAGGCGGTGCGGCAGCACGAGTTCGGTGGCCCCGAGGTGCTGGTCTATGAAGATGCGCCTAAACCCGAACTGAAGCCGGGGGAGGTGCTCGTTCGCGTCCATGCGATCGGCATCAATCCCCCGGACTGGTACCTGCGCGACGGCTATAAGGCGCTCCCTCCTGAATGGCAGCCCAAGGTGGATTTTCCCGTTATCCTGGGAACAGATATCTCGGGCGTCATCGAGGAGGTCGCAGGCGACGTGAAGGACTTCGCCGTCGGAGACGAGGTGTATTCGATGGTTCGCTTTCCCACCGGGATGATGGGGGACAGCAAGGCCTACGCCGAGTACGTCAGCGTGCCAGCGTCCGAAGTTGCACTGAAGCCGGCCGGCATCGATCACGTACACGCCGCCGGAGCGCCGATGTCGCTGCTGACTGCGTGGCAGTTCATGATCGACCTCGGACACGACGAACCGAACCCGCTTCAGCCGTACAAGCATGAGCCTGTGCCGCTTGACGGCAAGACCGTTCTTGTGAACGGAGCCGCGGGCGGTGTCGGGCACTTCGCCGTGCAGCTAGCCAAATGGAAGGGCGCGCACGTGATCGCTGTGGCGTCTGGTAAACACGAGGCGTTCTTGAGCGGCCTCGGCGCCGACGGTTTCATCGACTATGCCAAGAATCATCCGGAGGATGTCGCGCATGACGTTGATCTCGTCGTCGACGCCGTCGGCGGACCGAGCACTGGTCGTTTCTTGCGCACCATCAAGCGTGGCGGCGCTTTGTTTCCAGTGTTCCCCTTGGGCTTCTCCGGTGCCGAAGAGGCCGGGAAGCTGGGCATAACGGTCTCGGCAGCCCAGGTCCGCTCAAGTGGTGTGCAGCTAGAGGAAGTTAGGCTTCTGCTCAATGACGGCACCATTCGCGTCGCCATCGACAGCACGTTTTCACTTGCCGATGCCGGCAAGGCGCACGAGCGGGCCGCCGAAGGGCATATTCAAGGCAAGATCGTGCTCAACGTGGCGTGAGCACCGAGGCGCGAACGGTCATTCTCCGGCTGGCGGCTTGTCGCGGAGAGCGATGGCGGCCGCCTCATGAAAGGAGCGATTTGATGCTTACGGACGCGAAGCTGCGCCAAGGAACGACAGCTTGGCTTGAAATGGTAGGGACGTTGATGAGCGAGGCTGCTTCGCAATCCGGACTTTCGCCAGAGCTCAATGTATCACTGGTTGAACGCTACACAGACGGGGTCGAACTATCCGAGGGCCTTGTTCAAGGCATTCGCTTCGACATCATCAGCGGCAAACCATCGTTCAGGATCGGTGTTCAGCCTGGCGAGCGGGGTGATATAATGATTGAGGTAACGGCCGCGGCTGCGCGGAGGTTGAACTTGTTGGGTAGCGCCGATCCCAATTATCGAACCGTATCCGATAGCTTCCTCCGCTCGGGTGAAATGCGGGTGGACGGCGATCTCTCTCGCCTGGGAGGCTGGCTGAACGCGGTACACGACCGAATCGTGGGCCGTACGAGTTAGCGCGCGAGATGCGGCGGGACTTCTGATCTGACGGCTGTATCGCGGGCAATCCTCATTATGGAAATCGGAACGGAGAACAAAACGAGGGCGCGTTCGCTCTCGACGGAGTTCGGCTCGCTCCGGGGGGTCAACTGGGGTTGAGACTCGCCCCAGGCAGGCCGGGCAACCAAGGGCTCAAACGAAGCGCAAAGCCGCCGGTCTGCGTTCGGCGGGGCTGGCCGAAAGGAGAATGGCAGCCCTGGGGCAAGCCAAGCCAAAAAGCCGCCGTTCGCACCGCCTCTACATTTGCTCGCTGCCGACTAAAGACTGTCTCTCGGTTCACCGGTCCGTTACCCCGAAAGCGCACGTTGACTCTCTTCGAACATGGCTGCGACCAGTACCTTCCATTCCAGTCGAGGGGCGCCTTCCCGTTGCGTTCATTGAGCACATAAATGGTCGGCGTTTGGAATCGCACCTCTCGAGCCTAATCAAGCGTCGTAGGTCGATTACTGCTCCTTCTTAAATAAATCCTGGAAGATGAGCTGGCCCCAAGTGTGCCCGCGCGCGTGGACCAGTGCGCCACCCTCGTTGAGTTTTCCCAGTTTAACGGGTGCGAACCCGAGTTGTTTGGCCAAGGCGGCCACGGAATCCGTCGCGTCCTCGTCATCGCTTGACAGAAAGACGACCCGGTGGCCGCCCTCGACGATCGGATCGGCAGCCAGGGTGGCTGCAATCAGGTGATTGAAACCTTTCACGAGCTTGGCACCGGGGAACGCCTTCGCGACAAAGGCGGAGGACGGAAGGCCGTCCAGCTCTTCAAGGGGAACGCCAAATGTGTTCATCGCATCGATGATTGTCTTGTTTTTCCAGTTCGGCAGGGCCGACGCCACCTCGCGATGCTCTCCGAACGGGACCGCCAAAATGATTGTGTCGGCCTCAAGCGCATCTTGCAGCGACTTGGCAACGACCGTGGGGCCGATTGCCCGAGCCTGCGGCGCCAGTACTTCGGGCGACCGACGGCTTGCGACAGTGACGTCGATGTTCCTACGGGCGAAGGCGTGGGCCAGGGCCTGACCGATTTTGCCGAATCCTATAATTGCGTAACTCATGGTGCTTATCCGTTCTGTTTCGATGTTGATGTTCTGGCCTCAGGAAGGCAGGTTTTGCGTTTCGTCGTGCGAGAATCATCGCGGTAACGTCCTATTGCGAACGATGTCCGCATGGCCGGCCCGAGCGTTCAGCACGGGCGTTGTTCCACCTTGGACGTGCCAGCTCCCGCCGGCCGGCACTTCCGGCAGTCCGGCGCGAATTCAGATGGCCGAGAAGCCACCGTCGACGGACAACTCCACCCCATTCACGAAGCTGGAATCATCTGACGCAAGAAACAGCGCGGCTGCCGCAACTTCCTCAGGCCGACCCATCGTTCCCCGCGGGATCAGTGATTCGAACATCTGCTTCGCCTCCGCGGTAAGAACTTGGTCTTGCATCGGCGTGGCGATGGGGCCTGGGTGCAGTATGTTCACCCGGATGTTCCTATCCTTCAGCTCGTTGAGCCACCCGCGTGCAAACGCGTGCAGCGTCGCTTTACTCGCAGCATACACGCTGTAGCCAGGAAACCCTTTGATTGAAGCAACTGACCCGGTCATGAAGATCGACCCGCCATCGTTGAACAGCGGCAACGCCTTTTGGACCGTGAACAGCGTACCGCGCGCATTCAGGTTAAACGTCGCATCGAAATGCTGCTCAGTAATCGCGCCCAGTGGAACGGCTTCGCCGATACCGGCACTCGCATACAGAACGTCGATCTTGCCCTTTTCCCGCTTGACCGTGTCGAACAGACGGTCAAGGTCTTCGAGATTGGACGCGTCGCCGTGCACGCCAGTCACGTTCCGGCCAATCAGCCTGACTGCCTCGTCGAGCGCCACCTGCCGCCGGCCCGTGATGAAGACATAGGCGCCTTCTTCCACGAACCGCTTGGCGCTCGCTAGCGCCATGCCGCTTGATCCACCGGTGATGACTGCAATCTTACCCTTTAACTTATCCATGATATCTCCTTTTAGGTTTCATTTTCGGGCGTACGGGGATGTCCCCGGGAACCCCGAGATAAGTCCGTTAGAGACGGGCTTTGAGTGCGCAAACCCGCACATCGGTGGTGCGAAAACGATCCGCTTGGACGGCATATGTTAGATCGGGCGATCAGTGCCCGCCTTTCATAATTAGGCTTTGCTTGCAGGCATGGGCCATAATCACCAGCCGTGCTATCCTCATTGAAAGGGTCGCCGATGGTGTCTGAGACCGGCTCTGGAGGGCGCACCGTGCGGTGCGGGATTGCACCATGATCGACTGGGATGACGTTCGCTACTTTCTTGCCGTCGCGCGCGGAGGCTCGGTGCGGGCCGCGGCCGAGCGCCTCGCGGTGAACCACGCGACCGTGCTGCGGCGTATCGCCCAGCTCGAGGCACGTCTCGGAGTCCAACTCTTCGAAAAGCTGCCTTCGGGCTACCGCATGACCGAAGCGGGCGAGGAGGTGCTGGAATTTGCGGGCCAAATGGAAGCGTCGTCGCATTTGCTGGAAACCCGAATCTTCGGGCGCGATCAGAGCGCGAACGGACTTTTGCGGGTGACG
>JARLJJ010000510.1 GCA_031291275.1 Formivibrio sp. | reverse complement strand
ACCTTGCCGGCGGTGCCGGGCAGATGCTCCCTGGCGATCAGCCTGCGGGGCTATGTTCCCGCCGGCGCGCCGGCGCAGGAATTGCTGATTTTCGTCAATGGAAAACTGAAAACATTCAGCAAGGTGCATGAGAAAGTCATTATCGCGATCGAAGATAATTCAACCGAAGCGGAGACTTTGGAAATTCAGTTCTATATGCCGCAGGCGATTTCCCCCAAGCATGCCGAGCAGTTGAAGGACGCGCGTGTTCTGGGCATTGCCCTGGTTACGATTGTGGTCGAGCAAGATTAGGGGCGGGCTGGGATATCAGCTTCATTGCATGAGTTTCCGATAAGTCAATGGAACAACGGCGGCTTTGAATCAGATTCAGAGCCGCCGTTGGACATCTAAACACAACGATCAGGAAGCCGCTGTGATGAAGGTAGGGTAGGGTATCGGCACAGAGGTGACGAATACACCGTTAACGGCGCTGAAACCCATTTTCGTGAAGTGATCATGGCAGGTGAAGTTGCGGCCCGTGTCATGAAAGACACCAACGGCGTGGTCATGATTCTCAAGGATCATTGCAGTCGCAACGCTAGTCATCGCCTGCTCGGCTCCAAGCCCGAAAACTCGACATGATAGTACCATCTGCTCAATGCGTTCGCCAAGGATAACAGCCACGCCGATCAGGCCATTATCGACCATCTTGTCTTGGAGTGATGCACATAGAAAAAGGCCGCCATTATCGAAGAACTCGCTAGCTTCCACATGTGTCCAGCGCCGGCCAGTAGTATTAAATTGGTTTGTCTTATTAATTAATTCAAACGTACGCTGGAAATTGGCGTGCGACGTGCTTTCTACCACAACATGCGTTTGCCGCAATGCGAGGGAATGCAGCCATTCCTCCCGCGAAAAACTGGTTTTGGCCCGCGCGCGCTGTATGCTGGCCTGCACTGACTCCGTCCTATGGGCGGATTCAACGCTCACGCGGGGCACTTGAGTGTCAGTGGCCAACAGAATACGGCGCCGCCAGTCATAGTGGTCGGCTGATAGGGTTTGAATGTCGGGCAGTTCCGCGAGGACTTCGGCGATTTCGCGTGGATTATCGTCGATAAATAGGGTGTTAGCTGGCAAGATGTTCACTTCGCTTAGTATCTGCTTAATATTCACGGATTTTTGATCGTAGTTGATTTTGACCGCGACAAAGTCATTGAACGTCATACGATGGCACATGATCATGTCGAACTTGCTCTGAATGATAGCTTCGTCATTCTTGCTACAGATCGCCAGCATGCCGCCGCGCGCTTTGAAGACCAGCAGCGCCTCGGCAAACGCGAGCGGCCATCCTTCAGTCATGTCTAAATGCGGACTTTCCTCTTCGGCAGCGATCCCGCGCCAGAGTGTGTCATCGAGGTCAACAATGATCAGTTTGATCTGATTTTGCTGTCGGATGATTGCCAGCATATCTAAGATGCGGAAACAAATATCCTGAGAAAGATTATGAACACTCTCTTCGGCATCATAAATCTCGCTCGGCAAACGAGATTTTTGTGTTCGCTCGGCATCTCCATCCTTAACGACAAATGAATCTATTAAATATGAGGCGTGAGTGAGATGATTGACGTAATCATCCTGGATCGAACGCCGTCCATGAGCATTCAGTATCTCGTTGACGTCGAGAAAATATGAATTAGTCTGCATTCGAACATTGAGTTCAATCTGCTCGTTCAGCTTCATAACGAAATAGGATGGATTGTCGAGGCTATATCTAGGGAACAGGTGACCGATATAATTCTGTCGAGGCTCAAAGAAAGAAAGAAAAATGAGTGGAGTTGTTTTTGAGTCTTCCGCAAAGTGGTTTACCTTCTTGGCCACAAGCGCTGAACATGCTTCAAAATACTCCTCGATTTTATTGCTAAAAACGAGACGAGGCCATAGGATATCATTTGTCCCAACGCCATGTAACGGCGAGTCGACCGATGTCATGATATGTCGCAGGGTCGGTGCGACAATGACCGCACTGTATTCGCCAGCATTGAACTTTGGGAAGTCACTCCATGTGCTGGATTCCCATAGAATATGGTCGATTTTATACTGAGAAGGGAACGAGCGGGCGAGAATATCTACCTGACACATGCCAAGTAGTAATATTCTGTCTTTTTCTAGAGAACCATTATGTAAAAGTTCCTCTTGTTTATCGCAATCATTTTTCATTCTGGTCAACTCCATGCAATCTGATCCATAAATCGATCCGTGCCCGATCTCTAAAAATCGCAACGAGGACAATAGTCTGTGGGGCACATGCCCGAGTGGCCTGCAGCCTGTACTGGATCGCTCTCACGATGAGGTCAGTGCAATCTCCATTTGGCTTGAATCTGACCATAGCAAGCTCGAACTGGCGCGTGTAGCTGCCGACGGCATTAAAAAGGGCTAGAGCGGGAAGCAGCGAGAGCATGGGACATCTCTATCTTGGCTGCGCCCGGAGTCCAAGCATGCATGTCACACTGCCGCATCCTGAGAAGTCAGGCTATCTGAGTCCTAGGCGGCTTGTTGCCGCGCAGGGGGCAATTATCTGGACATTACGGCGGTCGGGTCGCCGACTTTTGTTCGCGCTGCCCGTATGAGTGGGGGATATCTCTCCTGCTTCAAGCTTCGTACGACCGTGTGGCCTAATCTTGACGATAGGCGCGAATTGGGCATGCTGATAGGGAAGATGAATCACTGTTCGCGCCACAGCAAGACCAACTTTGCTGCGCATTTACAGGATTTGACGCTACCGGGCTGATTTGCCATGAAGTTAGATGGCATCTAATCTTGAGCCGGGCGCGAGGGATGTGTCGACGGAGAGGGACCATGCTGGATGAACACGCTTTAAGCCTAATTGCTTCGGCGGCTCGCATGGATACGCGACAGGCGAGAGCCGAGATGATGGCTGTGCTAGGGGAGGGGGAGTCATCTGCGCAGATGTTGCGCCGCGCCGCGTGGCTATGCGTGGTGGAAAGAGAATTCTGGCAAGCCTGCGCTTTGTTGAAGCGTGCGCAGATGGACCCGCAGGATCGCGGTGAGGGGTTTTTTGCTGAAGGTTTGTTGTGGTTGGCGGTGGGAAAACACGAGCTGGCAAGGTGCAATTTTATTGCCGCTACATATGCATATTATCCGGTGGGAGCGTTGCGGGAACGCAAACTTGCGGAATTATCTCAATATTCGCCCGAAACCAACCGTATGGCAGTGTTTAGCATCCTGTACGATGTTTTTGATAATGCATTTTGCTGCTTTGTGGCGCTTAGCCATGTCCGAGAAGATGAATACCAGCCTTACGGATTTTGTATCAGCCGGACCTGTAGTTATCTGGGCCATTCCAAAGCCACTGCCGATTTGTTGCAAGAAGAGTTCAAACTTAATGGAGAGAGTTTGTGGTATCATATCAATATGGGCCATTTTTGCTGGCTCAATGAGGAGCGGGATGCTGCGGATATACATTTCAACGCGGCGCGATCTATTTCGATGGAAAAAAAAATTACTCCCTATCATGTCGATTGTGGAGCATTGCTTTGGTTGAACCGAGCAGAGGCGGAAAAACTGCTTGCACCGGGCCCCGATGTTGGAAAAATATCAATTTTCGATTGGAAATTTGTCTTTCCTTCTGTGCAATCGGAAAAGCCTAAGATCGTTTTTCTAGTTGGGTGTGATAGTAATTACTTTGTCTTTTTTCCGAAATTCATGCTCTCTGTGCTTCGTGCCAAACAAATGAGTGGAGCTGATATTCCGGTTGCGGTTCACTGCCACGTGTCGGATCCAGAACCAGATCAATTGCGGTTTTTGCAAGAGGCTGCTGCGCATTTGGAGGATATGGGAGGTTCCGTAATTCTGTCCTACTCCACCAACCGAGCGCAGTTCAGGGATGCAAGCTATTATACCTGCCTGCGTTTTCTCGCTGCGCCCAGGGTGCTTGAGCATTATGAACGCGGCGCATTGATTATGGATATTGATAGCGAGATCGATACTGGATTTTTTACTAAGCTCAGCGAGATTACCGCCCATGACCTAGGTTTGCGGATGTATTCGTTCAATGACGAAACTAGGATTCAGGTGGCTGGCGAACCGTGGTCAATTGGTGCGCACCCGACTTACGTTGCTGGTTCAATGGTAGGGCAGAAATTTATGCGTTTCATCGCCAAATATGTCAGTGCGGCATATACTCCGGAATTGGTGACAAATTGGACAATTGACCAATGCGCAATTGCCCGAGCCTACGACTTACTGGTCCGCAAAAATGCTCTCGTAAAGGTATTAAATTTTGCGGCGTTTGACACAATTTCTCACCTCCCCTCAGATAGCAAACTGGCGTTTTTGCACGAGGGCGGGCTTGTGACGACAATGAATTTCTGGAGTCGGGTGGAGGAAATTACCGGTTCAGGTGAGTATGTCTAGCGTTTCCCCATGCGGTAATTGACCCCACAAAGACTGGAACGTTACAGATTTGGCCGTAGGACTAGCTGAGGATAGCCAATGTGTTTCAGGCACCGCCTGGGCAAACGCTCGAGTAATGTGAGAATCGGCGCATCACGGCGGGCGGGGGGGGGGTGACCCTCAAAAGGCAAACCGTCCACGGGT
>JARLJJ010000509.1 GCA_031291275.1 Formivibrio sp. | reverse complement strand
TCCTCAAAGATTGCGTGAGTGGTGTAGTCACTGTTCGTTGCTTGGTTGAGTTTAGCGCTTCGTCGCTACCATTGCTTACTTTCAAGTTCTGATTGCAGGAAGGCGATACTGCCCTCCACCTAGCGGTTATGGGTTCAGACATCGACGTCATGGCCTGGCTCGTGGAGGCTGGAATCGACCCAAACACTGGCAACAATAAGGTTGTGTGCGGGTTTGTTCGTGCTGTAGTTTCAAGTTTGTGTGTGTTCGCCGTTGTGTGTTTGCGCTCATGTTTGCTCACTAATATGTCTATGCGGGGTCGTTCAAGTTCAAGTTCGTGTGTTTTGTGGGTATCAGGGCAGGACCCCGCTGATGAAAGCTTGTTGGCATGGCGAGTTAACAGCGGTGAAGTGGCTTGTTCAGCACGGCGCCGATTTGCTTCACGAAGATCAGGTAGGCGGATACGCGTCTTGTGTCCTTTACAAGGGCTTTGTGAGATTGCTTCCCCGCTCGCCGCCCATTGCAGGAGGGCAATACGGCGTTGCACTTTGCAGCCGAGAAATCACACACCCGTCTCATGGCCTGGCTGTTGAAGGCTGGGATTCATCCCGACGCTACCAATCACGAGGTTTGTGTCCGTTCCACTGCATATGTGCGTGTGCACTCGTTTGCAACCAATGTGCCGTGGAATCACGGTCGCGGTACCGTTTCTGTTTGTAAATTGCCAGTTATGATATCGTTGTAGTGTTTGTTCTGTTGATGTCGCCTCCTTGTGATTGTTTTAGGGCGGGACTGCCCTGTTTACCGCATGCCAGCATGGCAACTTGGAAGCTGTGAAGTGGCTCGTCGCTTGTGGCGCAAAATTGCTCCACGAAGATGAGGTGGGTGGAATTTCTTTGTGTTTCGGCACTTTTTGAAGCTTGTACAATGGCGTGTTTCATTGGTCCCATGTTGTTCCAGAGAGGAGACACGGCACTGCACCACGCTGCTGCAAATTCACAAGTCGACGTGTAGGCTGGGATCTGCCCCCATGGACGCAATCGCTTAAACGTACGGAGCTATTCATAGTGGTGGGAATAATCGCTCGTCTGGTTTTGTTTTGGATCGTTATACGATGTCATAAGTGGCGAC
>JARLJJ010000508.1 GCA_031291275.1 Formivibrio sp. | reverse complement strand
TCATGATGTAGGCGCACAAGACATGGCGGCCCGCGGCGATCAGGTCGGCTTCATTGAGATCAAGACGGGCATAACGGTTGGATTGGTCCACGGCGTTTCCTTGGCTGTGTTATCGAAAGACAGCGCCAGACTACGCGTCGGTAATCAAAAGAAAAATTAAATAATTTTTACTTATTACTAAGTAATTGCTTATCATATTGGCTACGCTCCCCGCTCGCTAACTCTGTCAGGATTACCCCATGTCTCTGGTTCGTCGTCTAACCCTGCGTCAACTGGAAGTATTTTGCGATGCCGCGCGATTGCTTAATTTCGCCCGCGTGGCGGAACATCTGCATCTCACTCAACCGGCCGTATCCATGCAAATTCGCCAGATTGAATCCAATTTGGAATTGTCCCTGTTTGAACGAGCGGGCAAAAAAATGCGGCTGACCGAAGCGGGTGAAACTCTGAAACACCATGCTTTGCGCATTCTGGGGGAGTTGCGCGATGCGGATCAGGCGCTGAATGCCTACAAGGGTCTGGAGGGAGGATTGATCACCGTGGGGCTGGTGAGCACCGCACAGTATTTCGCCCCCAAACTGTTGTCGATGTTTGCCAGCCAGTATCCAGGTATCGAGGTGCAGTTTCAGGTGGGCAATCGCGAAACTTTGATCCGTCTGCTGCGCGACAATCAGACCGATCTTGTCATCATGGGTCGAGCCCCGGCCATCCTTGAAACACTGTCGGAACCCCTGGCCGAAAATCCGCATGTGCTGGTGGCGCATCCCGCTCATCCTGCCATTGGCAAGAAGGGGTTGACGCTGCACGATCTGCAGAAGGAAACTTTTTTACTGCGCGAACCCGGTTCCGGCAGCCGCAACGTCATGGAAGAATTTTTTGAAGCCAATGAATTTATCCCGGCACGGACCACGACCATGGGCAGTAATGAAGTCATCAAGCAGGCGGTGATGGCGGGCATGGGCATTAGCCTGCTTTCCCTGCATACGCTGGCGTTGGAATTGCGCGGGCGCGATCTGGCGCTGCTGGAAATCGAGGGCACGCCGCTGCGCCGTACCTGGCATGTGGTTCATATGCGTTCCAAGCACCTTTCGCCAGCGGGACAGCAGTTCCGACGTTTTCTGATCGAACAAACGGCGATTTTTCTGCAAAATCATCTGGTGTTTAGTGAAAATTCCTAGCCGACCGGGTTTTGTTGCGCCGTAAAATTGCCGTGTAGCTTGCTGGTCCGGCGTAAGATTTGATCCAATGACTCATGTTTTTTGATGGGTTTTTGAAATACCAAACAAGAGGAAAGCATGGCTTATCGCCTGATTGCACTTGATCTGGATGGAACCTTGCTGGATAGCCGCCAGCAAATCCGCCCGGAAACTATTTTTGCCTTGCAGCAAGCGCGCCAGCAAGGAATTGAAGTTATCGTGGTGACCGGGCGTCATCACATCGCAGCTTATCCTTATCACGACCAGTTGCAGCTCAGTACCCCGGCGATTTGCTGTAATGGTACCTATTCCTACGATTATCAAGCGCGTCGCGCCGTTGCCGCGAATCCGCTGAGTAAAGCGCAAGCGCGGCTTATTTTGGCAAAAATCCGGGCGCACAATATTCGCGGCATCATGTACGTTGATAATGCAATGGCCTATGAAATTGCCGATGCGCATATCGAACACATGAACAAATGGGCCATGGCATTGCCTGAAAAAGTGCGGCCATCCATCACCCAGGTAGTCAGTTTCGAGCAACTGGGCGAAACGGCTGAAGCAATCTGGAAATTTCTGGCGATCAGACAGGATGACGATGCGTCATTCCAGGCTTTTTTGGCCGAAATTGAAGCGGAAGCTGAACTGACTTTCGAATGGTCAGGCAATAACCGGGTGGATATCACCCAAGCCGACAACAGCAAAGGCGCACGCCTGGCGGAATGGATGGCGATGCAGGGTATCGATCCTTCGGAAGTTATCGCCTTTGGCGATCATCGCAATGACATGAGTATGCTGAAAATGGTTGGTTTAAGCGTGGCCATGGGCAATAGCGACGAGGTGGTGCAATCTTGCGCGCAGTGGGTGGCCGGCACGAACGATACCGATGCCATTGCCGAGACCTTGCGGCGCTTTGTTCTCGCGCCGCATACCGCTGCGGAGAATCAATAAACGGCCATGATTTGCATGGCGAATAACTGGAGAGGTGAAACTGCATGAGCAATCAAATCAGCCGACTGAAAGCGATCGGCACCTACGGGCAACAAGTCTGGCTGGATAATCTTTCGCGCCATCTGATCGAGAGCGGCCACCTGGCGCGCCTGATTGCGGAGGACGGCGTGGCCGGCGTTACCTCCAATCCGGCGATTTTCCAGCAAGCGTTTGCCAAAGATCCGGCTTATATCGCTGCCAAGGCCGCCTTGCCGGCAGACATGACCGATCCTGAAGCGCGTTTCGAGGCACTGGCACTCTCGGATATCCAGGCCAGTTGCGATATTTTCCGTACCGTATATGACCATAGTGCAGGCAAGCAGGGTTATGTGAGCTTCGAGGTTTCGCCGCATCTGGCACACGATGCAGCCGGAACGCTGGCCGCAGCCAAGCGTCTGTGGTCCAAGATTGATCGCCCTAACGTCATGATCAAGATTCCTGCGACATCGGCTGGATTGATTGCAATTCGTCAGGCCACGGCGAGCGGCATCAATGTCAACGTCACGCTGGTATTCTCCCAGTCGCAAGTTGAAGCGGTTGCGCACGCCTATATTGCCGGTTTGCAGGATAGACTGGCTGCTGGTTTGCCGGTTTCCGGCATCCGTTCGGTTTCCAGCGTATTTATCTCGCGCGTCGATGCCAAGCTCGACCCACAGTTGCCTGAATCCTTGCGCGGCAAAGTCTCCATCGCTTCCGCCAAGGTGGCCTACGCCGCTTGGCAGCGTCGTTGGGGGCCGGAAGGCAGTGAATTTGCTGCACTGGCCGCAGCAGGCGCCATGCCGCAAATCCTGTTGTGGGCCAGTACTGGCGTGAAGAATCCGGCCTATTCTGATGTGCTGTATATCGAAAGCCTGATTGGCCCGAATACGGTCAACACTATCCCGGAAGCGCCGCTGGAAGCTTTCCGCGACCACGGTAACGCTGCGGCCACGTTGGCGCTGGATGTGGCGTCTGCCCAAGCAGTGCTGGATGCGCTGCCGGCCTTGAAGCTTGATCTGAACCAGATCGGTGAAATTTTGCAGCAGGAAGGTTTGGCGCAATTCGAACAGGCGTTTGAAAAACTGGTGGAATCAGCCAGGTAACGTCACTGTCCGGTCAGAGAGAGGGCGTGCCGAGCGTGGCACGCCTTTTTTAAAAGTGCAAATAGCGCAGAGCGGCATACTTCGTTTGTTTCTACAGGCAGAATCTGGCGAACTCTATTTTTTGAACAGGTCGTCGAGCGGGTTGGCTTTCTTTGGAGCGGACGTCGCCGCCCTGCGGCCTGAGAATTCTTCTTCTATCTTGTCGCGGTAATAACTCCACGCCGAACCCGAGTTCGATAACCGGCGCCAGATTTCGTCACTAACGCCTGCATAATCAATCAGGCTTCCATCTTCGAGTTCGACGCGCAAGATACTCTCCCGAGGTTCGTATCCGATGGCGCGCAGTTTTCCGGAACTGATGCGTTTCATCTCCATAGCCGCCTCCTGTTTTCAACAAAGTCTGTCGGGCATTTTAATCCGCAAAATGTATGCATTTCTTTATCTGGCATACCACTGTTCAATTGCCTTCATTGATAGTCCATAGTGGTAACTGATCTGAGCATCGCTGTAGCGATGTGCTTCACCCACCGGACAACTGTTACGCGCAAGGCAGCGATCCCGACAGGCCGAATCAGGTTGCAACCGATAGTCCAAGCAAGCTCGCAAATCGTAACCTTGATCCAATGCCTTGGCAGGACACTGGCCGACACAGATACGCGTGGCGCAACTGCTGCAAGGCGATGGGCTATTCAAGGGCGGCGTTGGAGGAAAATGGGTGTCTGCCAACACCACTGCCCGATAAGCAAACCAGCTGCCCCACTGATGGTTGATTCCTACCATGAATGGCGAAGCATGGTGCCAACCCGCCAGCATACCCAGGCGCTGAAGCCCGATGGTCGTTGGCCCCGGGTAGACAAAGCGATAAGCACTGCCGGCTTGTTCGCAATCCAGCCAAGCAGCGACCTGTGCCTGGGAAAAATCATCCACTGGATGCTCACCAGCCATGCCATGCAAGGCCAACTGCTGCCATAGCAAGGTGCCGCCATGGCCAATTAGCAGCAATTGGCGATAGCTATTTTCCTGCTGAGGTAGTGTGTTCAATACGTCTGCGGGTAAATCCTGCACGTTGAAAACGGCTTGCAGATTGAGCCCTTGCGCGTTAAGCATGGCAAAAGGGTCTTTGGCGAGAATGAGTCGTGGGCTATCAGTCATGCAAGGGATTGTAGCGCATCAGCATCATCATTCTGCTCCATCAATGTCGATAAAATAGACGAATAAAAACGCACAAAGCCAATGGCGAGCAGGGTATTGATTCAACATGAATAGGTTGGCCACTATCAGGTGCGCAAAAGCAGGAAATAGCCGAGGCTACAGTCGTGTTTTGAAACGCGTTTTGAATTTGACGTCGACCAGGCGAGGATAATGTTGTGAACAAGGGGAGGCTCAGGTTTAATTCAATCCCTTGATTAGGGTGTGGTGGAGCATTTCTTATGGGTGATTATTAATGAGTTATCGCGTTATTGCGCTTGATCTGGACGGTACCTTGCTCGATGGATCCAATCAGATCCGTGAAGATTCGCTTGTTGCCTTGAATCTGTCCCGGGCTAAGGGGATGCAGGTTGTGCTGGTAACCGGTCGCCACCATGTCGCGACCTATCCCTATTATCATCAACTGGAGTTGGATTTGCCTGCGCTCTGCTGCAATGGCACGTATGCATAT
>JARLJJ010000507.1 GCA_031291275.1 Formivibrio sp. | reverse complement strand
TGGCATTCTCTTCTGACACCGCCAACGCATAGGAAAACAGCAGCGCCGTTTGATTGAAATACCCCGCCATATTGAGCGCTTTGGTGTGGTAAGACGAAGCCTTGCGAATAACATGCAGCGAACCGGGCAGCACGCCTTCGGCATTCAGCCCCCGCTCGATGGCGACCTTCATCGCAGACCAGATATTGCCGAGGAATTCCCAGATTTCCGGCCCTTCATACCGCGCTACATACTCCCAAATCGAGTGACCTTCACCATCCGATTTTTCCAGTATGTCCTGCATTGATGTAAACGGATACACATCGGCACCGCCCGTCGAAGTGCCCTGCTCATCCATCAAGGCACCGCCACCGACTGAATAGCCGGTCCAACTATCGATCACCATTCCGGCGCCATCCAGGGCTTCGAATTTGAGTCCATTCGGATGCAGCGGTAACTCGGTAGCAGCTTCCCACACAATCTCGGTTGGAATGGGCTTGAAGGGTTCCGCCACGGCCAAGTCAGTCAAGTGCCCTTTGCCCGTCGCGGCCAGACTGCCGTACAGCGTGATCCGAACTTTGACCGCCTGCTGCGCACGTGGTTTGAAGACTAATGCAGCAAAACGTGGGCCCATCGTATGGCTACTGGAGGGACCCAAGCCAATACGATACAACTCTCTCAATGATTTCACTTTATTCCCCGACACAAACGCCAGTATTGCAAAAGCAAAAAGCCTCCTCGTGCGAGGAGGCTCTGCCGTTTATTTGTCTTCTATCTCGCCATCCACCAGGCCTTCCAGTGAGGCAACGGAATAGGTACACAGAATATCGCCGGTCACATTGCACATGGTTTCAAACATATCGAGAATTGGATTGATCCCGATTGCCAACGCCACAATCACTGCGATCTGGGACGGATCAAGACCGATCGTTCCCAAAATGATAAATAGCAGCATCAGGCTGCCACCCGGTACCCCGCCTGTCCCTACGGCGGCAAGCACCGTGGTGACAGTCATCAGGGCCATATCCCCGAAGCTCAGATGAATGCCGAACATATTGGCTGCCAGAATTGCAAACATCGGCAAGTGGATGCAAACGCCATCCATATTGATCGTCGCCCCCAGGGGAAGCGAGAAGCTGGCCAATTCGCGATTCACTTTCAGATTGTCTTCTGAAACCCTGATCGAAACTGGCAGGGTTGCCGCACTGGAACGTGTCACAAAAGCCATCAGCATCGCCTCACGCGAAGCCATGATGATCTTGTAAGGATTCTTGCGCAGGACAAGCGCAATCAAAATCGGATACGCAATAAAGATCAAGGCAAGAATGCCGAGCGCCACACCGAATAGCACCGTGACATACGGTCCAATAATGACTGGGCCATAGACCGAGAAAATCACCATAGACAGGAAGAACACGCCAATTGGCGAATAATTCATCACAAAATCGATGATCTTGTTAATGGCCAGCATACAGGCATCGAAGAAATCGACCACCATTTGCATCTTGGCATGCACCTTCGGATCATCAGTCGATTCGATCACCAGACGGATGCTGATACCGAACAGAATGGCGAATGCAATGATGCCAAGGAAGTTGCCTTGCGACAGTGCCGCAAACGGATTCTGGAAGAAATCGAGCAACAGCTTTTCCAGGATATCCACCAAAGATTTCGGTGCCCCAGAGCTGGCAACGCTTTGAACCTGCGCACCAAACTGCTTGACCAGGTCTTTCCAACCTTCCAGCGAAGAACCGGAACCCGGATTAACCCAGCGCGCCAGGGTAATGCCCAGCACCGCAGCAAAGGACATCGTTGCAAAATACCAACCGATCACCTTACCGCCAGCTTTGCCTAGCTTCTTTAACGGCAACGCCGCCGAACCGCCCACGAGAGAGAAAAATACGATAGGGACGACAATCATCTTCAGCATGCTGATAAACACGCTGCCGAAGGGCGAGAAGTAACGCATTGCCTGCTGTACTTCTGCCTTCATGCCGTGTGTCACTGACACATACCATAAGACGCCGCCGATAGCCGCACCCAACAAAAAACCCACGACGATCCGCGTGACAAGCGAAATTTTTAAATATGCTTTCAACAAATTCATGCCATCCCCTCCCAATCGATCGACAAAGGTAGGGTGACCAGGCGCTTGCTAGTTTTTATGTATTGGCCACCCACCACAGGCGCACCATGTTAGTGCCATTATTAAGTTGCGCCAGAGGGGAAACCCCTACATTCAGGCAAATACTTGCCTTTCGGTACAAAGAACCCGTGCGTTGCCGAGCAGAATCCGCTTTCCGCATCGAAAAGCCGATGACAAAACACCGGTATTCCGTGCGTAGTAATTCCTCGTATTGAATTGAGATGAATACGCGACGACACTCGCACTACAGCATTTCCAGCGGATACGCCCTTTGCGGCGGAGGGAATACAAGGTCAAGTTCGGCGAGTAATTCACTACTGGGCGGGCGTGCCAATACGGCTGCATTTTCGCGCACATGGCTACGCTTTCCACTTTTTGGAATCGCAATAATGTCATCCTTAGCCAGCAACCACCCCAACGCAAGCTGCGCTGCGGTAAGTCCATGCCGTTGTCCCATGGTGATCAGTGCGGGATGGTGCAACAGTCTGGCTTGCTCAATCGGTGAATATGCCATCACCGGAATTTTTTGCTGGCGACACCACGGCAGCAAATCCCACTCAATGCCACGCCGGGAAAGGTTGTAAAGCAACTGGTTGGTTGCCACGCGATTCCCGTGAGGCGTTGCACAGAATTCCTGCATATCCTCCAGATCAAGGTTGCTCACGCCGAAATACCTGATCTTTCCAGCCGTCTGCAATTCGACCAAGGCGTCCAAGGTTTCTTCAAACGCAACACGGCCACGCCAATGCAGCAAATACAAGTCGAGATGATCCGTTCCTAATCGGCGCAAACTGCGCTCGCAAGCTGCCAAGGTGCCCTTGCGTGTGGCATTGTGGGGGTACACCTTACTCACAAGGAATACCTTGTCGCGCAAACCGGTAATGGCTTGCCCCACCAATTTTTCTGCCGAGCCTTCGCCATACATTTCGGCGGTATCAATCAATGAAAGCCCTAGTTCAACGCCCTCGCGCAAAGTGGCAATTTCCTCTGCACGCGCAGACGCATCTTCGCCCATAAACCAGGTCCCCTGCCCCAAGGCAGGCACTTGCTCGCCCGAAGGCAACAAAACGGTCTTCATCGGCAACTCCTTGCAAAACTTTTATCTCACTCGCTTTTCAGTCCCGATGCAATGGGCAACTGCCCAGCCAATCTTTCCACCTTCGTGCCCTCAAACAAAACTGCTTGACTCGATACAGACGGAAAGCGAGGATTCTCCAACGTCAGCCTATGGAAAACCCAATGAGCATTGAATCTGTCCGTCAATTTTTTAATGCCAAAGGGCTGGATATTCCCATCATTGAACTCGATACCAGCACTGCCACCGTAGAGCTGGCTGCAGCGGCACATGGCGTGGAACCGGGTCGTATTGCCAAAACATTGGCTTTCCGGCTGACGGAACGCATCATTCTGGTTCTGGCACGTGGCGATGCACGCATTGACAATCGCAAGTTCAAGGAAGCATTTGGCAAAGGTCGCATGCTGCCAGCCGAAGAAGTGGAAGCACTGACAGGGCATCCGGTCGGCGGTGTCTGCCCCTTCGGTCTCGCAACTGTCTTACCTGTTTTTCTGGATGTATCGCTCAAGGACTTTGATGAAGTCTTGCCCGCAGCAGGCGGCATTCACAGCGCAGTAAGACTAGCGCCGCAGTACATATTGGAATTAGTTGACGGATCTTGGGTGGATGTTTGCCAAACTAGCCCTCGGCAATTATCCATGGCCTAAATTTTACTCAGAATTTTAGCGCGGCGAGGTATCAGCGCTGATTCTGTTGCCGTAAAAGCAAAACCCCCAGCCTTTTGAGCTGGGGGTTTTAATGGGGAGTCTGGCAATGACCTACTTTCACACGGGCAATCCGCACTATCATCGGCGCTGA
>JARLJJ010000069.1 GCA_031291275.1 Formivibrio sp. | reverse complement strand
TCCTCACCGCCTCTGTAACTTCATCGGCAGTTCTGTTTGGAAAGCTGCAGCAGGTTACAGCAATGCAAATCGGCGTCAACCCTGTCCTGACCACGTCGGCAAACCTCGCCGGCGGCGTAGCAGGCAAGCTGATCTCTCCGCAATCTCTGGCCATTGCCTGCGCTGCTACAGGCATGATTGGCCGCGAGGCGGATATTTTCCGGAAGAGTTGGCGGTATTCAGTCATCATGTTGGCGATGATGATCGTCGTCATTGTTGTGCAGGCCTACCTGGTGCCGGGTATCGTGCCGCAGGACATTTCCGGAGTCGCTCCGTAGAACCCCTTATGCGCCACAGAGCGTGCCATCCTTTACCCCTAGCGCAAAAAATCCACGGCCGGGAAACCCGGCCGGAATTCCCACGGACAGGCTACTGTCCGCGGGGATTCCGGCAGACGTCCCTTCCCTCTTCTTCAAGATAAACATAATCAGCGTTATCCACCTTCAAAAGGGGGTACCAAGTTCTGGCGCCGGACCTGGCAGCGAAGGCTGGAATGCCTATTGCGGGGCAACATTTCTCTCCATGTTTTTGCCAGTCTTTAAGTGGTGTTGCGTACACTTGCCGCGATGTATTTTTTACTCAAGACTAGCTATTGACAATGGTAAGACCATATGACTATTATCCTGCCCGTCAATCCAAACAGGGCTAGCGAGGAGTTGAAATCCAAATCTGCTCGCCAGCGTGTAAATGCATAGCGACGTTTTTGCTGCCCGAGAACGATTCGGCGCATCGATTCACTTCGCGAATTCACTGAAGGAGGCTTATCCAAATGCTTCATGCAAGAACGACAACAAGACCTGCCGGCGATATGGCAAACCGGGAAAATCACGCAGCGATTCCAAACCGTTTTCGTGTTTTCCTAAATGTAATCGCTTTCATTGCTTTCGCCATGCTGACGATGTGCTCTCTGAGAGCACAAGAAACCCGCGCCACGCTGAGTGGCACCGTGTTCGATCCAAGTCAGGCAACGATTGTCGGGGCAACGCTCAGGCTGGCCAACGTGGCTACCGGCGTAACTTCGACTGCAACCTCGAATACGGATGGGCAGTATCGCTTCCTGTTCATCGATCCGGGCAACTACAAGCTCTCGGCCGAGGCGCCAGGCTTTGAGTCCTATGTTCAAACCGGAATCGTCCTGAATGTGAGCCAGGCGTCTACGGTTGACATCCGGATGAAGCTCGGATCGCAAAGCGATACAGTCACGGTCACCAGCGACGCGCCGCTGCTTGAGACAGAAAAGTCCGACCGCGGTGTCGTGCTAGGGCTGCGCAGCGTAGAAGAGCTTCCGCTTGGCGTGCGCAACCCCATCGAACTGGTTGAGGCCGTCCCAGGCGTTACACAGATTACGCAACGGTACGATCTGCTT
>JARLJJ010000506.1 GCA_031291275.1 Formivibrio sp. | reverse complement strand
CGTCGCCAGCATTTCCTCATACCGTGCAACGCTTGCAACCACCACATCGCAGCCGACCGGCAAAGTGCTGTTGGACAGCGCCAGCATATTGGGCAAGCCCGAGGCACTGGTATGCTGGACCCGTTTGATACGCTTCTGCCATATCCTGATCGGAGCGAAAATTCCGACGCAGAACATCGCGACATCGGGATAGGCGATCAGTCCCATTGCGCGCAGCAGCACCGGAAGCGGCAGGAGAGCGATCAGCACGAAGCTATATGCCAACCACTTGGTCCGCCGGTCGGTCGATGCATGCCCCCAATAGAGCAAGGCGAATACCAGCGCCAGCAGCGCCAGTCCGCTCAGGTTGGCGTTAACAGGTCGCCCCAACGCGACCGCGCCGGCGATGTCAAAAGCTGCCGGAGTGACGGCACCATGGCCAAAATAGCGGAGAGAAATGTCCTCCGCCGACGACTCAAGCACAACCGCCTTTCCGGCAAGCGCTGCTGACGGCACACGTCCGTCGAGCAGCCCCCGCGCCGAAATGGTAGGAATAGTTGCAGGATCCACCGAAAAATCGGGGTAGTACAATGGCTGCGCCCCGGAGTGTACTCCACTTAGATCGGTACTGAAAGTCGGATAGCGTGTTCCGTCAATTTCAACCCAATACGGCGCACTTTCCGCGAACCAAATAAAATTATCTTGCCACGCCGAAACTACAATCTGATGATCCCTTATCAATGAACGATCTGGGATTTCAAATTTATCTTTTTCAACAAAATGATTATTACTAATAGGACGAATTACAAAAGTAGCATTATTTCCCAATTTTTCCAAGGCAACACGCAATTTTGCGTCATCAGACACGCTCTGATCAAAATGTAGTTTTGCATCTATATAGAGATTTTTTGGCCTACTCAATCGCGCCAAGTCAATCAATCGCGCTTCGCCAGCAGCCCCCTGATCACTGATATCTGCAACGTTGACGACAACGATCGATTTGGGAGCTTGCTGCGGCCAATTCCTGTAGACGTTATTCCAGTAGATATGCGCCACAGGCTCGCTGAAGCCCGTTGCCCAGTCAGCCAGGGCAAGGAGCAGCGCGAGCCATAGTGGTGATCGCAAAAGTCTACGCATCGATCCCTGGAACCGTCAATAAGCTCCATGAAACTAGTCCGAATTGGTTGACATCCCCTTACCT
>JARLJJ010000505.1 GCA_031291275.1 Formivibrio sp. | reverse complement strand
CCAACCGCTTTTTCAACTCTTCGGCACGAATTCCAGCAACGTCCACGATTCCCTCACCTTGCATTGGTTCGGCGGACGCCCCGATTGCTGCATTCGCCTCGCGTTCATGTCCAAATAAAAAATCCACCTGCCAGCTTGTCTTCTGGCGGTGGATCCTTTGGATGCTGCAGCTTGTAAAAGCCTTTAGCTCAACAATTTCTCACGCCAGAATGCTCCTGCGTACAGCACATCGCTGCACAACAACACATTCCGGCGGTCATGGAGTTAAAGAAGCTCATGGAAGGAATGTACCATAGACTCTTCTGAAGGGCAAGTCTGAGCGGCTGTTGACTCCATCTGTGCCGTTCCGTATGATGGCGCCATGACAATGTGCCTCAAGAGCGCCCTTGCCTCCACACTGTGTTGCAGCGTTTGTACGCTGACATGGTGTCCCTCTGGCAGGTGGAGGCTGGGCAGATTCGTTCTTTGACCTAGTTTCAGCTAATGAAAGTTCTTAGCCCACCGCCGGATACCGATCTGGCAGGTGGGCTTTCTATTTTTGCCTGTTTGATCGCAGACATTCTGTCAACTTCCCCAAAACAATCGAATGATTTTCACAACTTCAAGGAGAGGTCCAAAATGAAACATAACGCAGCCAGAGCGATATTTGCTGTGATTGTATCTCTATCGATGATTCCATCAGCATTTGCAACAGATGGGTATTTTTTGACCGGCTACGGCACCAAACAGCAAGGGCAAGGTGGAGCGGGAGTAGCCAAACCCGGAGACAGCTTGGCTGGCGCGACGAATCCAGCCGGATTGACATTGGTAGGTAATCGCTTGGATGTTGGATTGACGCTGTTTCGCCCGGTGCGCTTCGGCACGATTACCGGCAATCAGTTGCCTTCAGGCTATCCCGATGTGAATGGTACTTATGATGCCAACCGTGTGAATAACTTTGAACTTCCAGAGCTCGGCTACAGCTTCCAGTACCGTCCCAACCTCGCGCTGGGATTGGCGATTTACGGCAATGGTGGGCTCAATACATCCTATAAAACTGCCATTCCCTTGCTGGGCAGCACGCGCGGCGGCGTGAATATCGAACAAGTATTTCTGTCTCCCACCTTGGCTTACAAAGTGGGCGCGAACAACTCTTTCGGAATTGCCGCGAATATCGCCATCCAGCTTTTCGCTGACGAGGGATTGCAGAATTTCGAGAGCGCAGCCTCCGTTGCGCCGACAAAGGTAAGCAACAATGGAAACTCCTATGGAGTCGGCGGCGGTGTGCGCGTGGGCTGGTTGGGAGTGTTGAACAAGTTCGTGAGCGTAGGCGCAACTTATCAGAGCCGAACTTATATGAGCAAGTTAAATCGCTATAGCGGACTTTTTGCCGAACACGGTGGCTTTGATATTCCCGCCAACTTTGCAGGCGGCGCAGCCGTGAAACTCGGCTCCAAAACAACGTTGCTGTACGATGAGGAGCGCATTCTCTACGGGGCGGTCAAATCGATTGCCAACTCCGATGCAAATCAGGCCCAGCTTGGTTCCGACAATGGTCCCGGCTTCGGCTGGCACGACATCAATGTTCTTAAGGCCGGGATTGATCACGCGATCAACCCCGCGCTGACCCTGCGCGCAGGCTACAACCACGGCGGAGTTCCTTTCGATAATTCGCAGACTTTCTTCAATCTTCTCGCCCCGGCCGTCACCAAGGATCACCTGCATGTAGGCGCAACTTGGACCGCCAAAAGCGGCAATGAGATCAGCTTCGCCTATATTCACGCCTTCAACAACACGGTGAATGGCGTGAACTCAATTCCAGCAGCTTATGGCGGCGGCAATGCCAATCTGAGCATGTATCAGAATTCATTTCAGGTTGCGTTCGCGTGGAGCCGTGACAAGAAAAAGTAATGAACCACTGATGATTGCATTGAGGAGTGAATGCGGATGATGGAATGGATCAGAGGCGAGTGGCCATGGTATTTGGCGGGCCCACTGATAGGGCTTTTTGTGCCTGCGTTATTGATCGTCGGGAACAAAACATTTGGCATATCGAGCAATCTGCGACACCTCTGCGCCGCGATTGCTCCGGGAAGCGTGGCGTTTTTCCGCTACGACTGGAAGCGGACTGGTTTGTGGAATCTTGTCTTCCTTGTGGGAGTTCTCTTGGGCGGCTTGATTGCCTTTCATGGCGGTGCATCACACGACGTAGTGGTCTCTGCACAGACCAAAGCGTCGCTGGTCAGGCTTGGATTCCATGACTTCTCAGGCCTTGCGCCGCGAGAACTCTTCCACTGGCAAGCGCTTCTGACGGTCAAAGGATTTGTTTCCATCGTCGTGGGCGGATTTCTCGTCGGCTTTGGTACCGCTTATGCGGGAGGCTGCACCTCAGGACACGCGATCAGTGGACTGGCCAACTTCGAGTTGCCGTCGCTGATTGCTGTGCTGGGTTTCTTTGCCGGTGGGCTTGCCGCCACATACCTGATCTTGCCAATTCTGCTGAGGGGCGTATGAGTGACATCGCGAAATCCTCGCACCAAGAAGCGGAGAACGGTCGGTACGCGAACCGTCTGTTTTTTTTGTTGATCTATCTTTTACTAGGCGTCGCCTTTGGAATCGTTCTGACCCGTTCAGAAGTGGTCTCCTGGTTCCGCATTCAAGAGATGTTTCATTTTCAGTCCTTCCGCATGTACGGAATCATCGGCTCAGCGATAGCGACTGCGGCGATCTCCGTGGCGCTGATCAAGAAATTGCAACTGCGTTCGGTATCCGGCGAGATCATTACGATTCCTCGCAAGGACTTGGGAAGCGGCATTCGGTACGCATTTGGAGGAACGATCTTCGGTTTGGGTTGGGCGTTGACAGGTGCCTGCCCTGGACCGCTCTTTGCACTCATTGGCAGTGGAGTGCCGGTAATGATCGTCGCTGTACTGAGTGCGCTGGCCGGAACCTGGGTATATGGATGGCTGCGGCCGCGACTGCCACATTGATCCCTGGCCAACCCGCGCCTTCCTTCTGCGCAGAGTAAAAGCCGCATTCACCGCCCAAATGCGGCTTCGTATGCCTCGAACTGCTTGACAAGCCTTATCGCAACCTGAGAAGCCAACTCGGCTGATGTGAAGCTCTTACCGAGTTCTTTCACATGCCATTGGACGTTCTGGCCTTCCGCTCGCGGCTCCAACGACCATGCTTCAGCCGGGACTGGCGATTTGTCTTCAAGAAACACGCCTTGAGGGCCAGAAGCGTTCCGATCAAATCGTATACTGCACGCTTGAGGAACTCCATTGCGAATTCCTCTGTCAATGAAGATCGCCGCTACATCTTTCAACTGTAAGAAATCCGGATAAGGAGCGCTGCAAGGAGCCCACTGGAAGGGATTTCCATCAACAGTCTTGCCCGCAGTCAAAGCCTTCGTTGCTTCCTTCAAGCTTTTCCACTCCGCAGCGAATCCTTGAGCAATAACTTCTTCAACACTTCTGAATTGATTTTGCCTGGCTTCACGGGAACTCAAGAACTCATCGAACTCGGTGACGGTCTCTTCTTCTCCGCCGGCAACTGCGTTGGCTTGACGAATCGCTTCTTCAATTCTGGCGATCTCTTCGTCGCGCAATTCCGGAAATTGACGCCGCTTTTTCGCAGACAGTGTGCCGTGGTTCTGCAGAATAAACCGGGCGAGCAAAGATGCCCGTGCATTCGGCATATCGACGATCATCTTCACCGCTGCCATCGCCTTGTCGAAGACCTCAAGGAATTCAATTTCCTCTCTAAGATCTTTGCGGATGGTTTCGGCCACGGCTTCATAGAGGTACTCCGCCTGAGGCGTCGCATCGTAGTAACGATAGAGTTTGTCCGTGCTGCTCAGAACAGTGAGCCGTTGCTGATCGTCCATTTCATACTTGATCAGGGGCATGGTGTTTTTGGAAAACGCATTTAATGCGGCATCATATGCTTTGGGCGCACGAAGCATGGCTGCGGAAACTGGAAAAAGAACGCCCTGCGGAGCGAATTTCAACTTCGCCAAGCTGCGATGAATCAAAAAGCGGTGGATTCTGCCGTTTCCATCTTCAAAAGGATGAATGAATACGAAACCGAATCCTGTCACCGCCGCCGCGCAAATAGGATCAACTCCGCTGCCTTCGATACGAGAGACCATGCGCATCCAGCCGTCCATGAGCCCCGGGACATCTTCCGGCCTGGGGCAGATAAAGTGGACGATTTCGGAGTAGTTGGATGCAGTTTGGCCAACGTAATTCTGAATGGCGCGCCAATCCTTCTGCGCGTAACGAGCATCCACGATGGAGTTCTGCAATTCCACGAAGGCCTGTTTGTCGCTGGTGTCGAAGTCGTCCGCACGTCCCAGTGCCGCCACAAATCGTAGCGTCCTGTCCGTACTTGGCACTTCACCCTCGATAGCAAAGGAGGATTTGGTCTCTTTCGTAAAGAGGTAGTGAACCGCTCGGGCCAATAAGGCGGGGTCTGCGCCTTCGACAATCTTCTTCGCTTCCTCTCCCAATTGCTGCTGTTGGCCAGCGTTCAATCGGTCGGTGCGACGAATCGTCGGGCAGTATTCACGATTGCCCAGGAGATTGTCGATCACACGTTGCCGACGGATACGAACGCCGGTTGTTGTGATGTGCAATGCTGGGTCTAGCAGGAGCACGTTATCTGTGGGCGGAACGTCGGGGATATCCAGCGTTTCACCGGTCAGGAATTCGTAGAGATACCAGGCGCGCCGTGCGTACTTGCCAACCGGTTCGCTTTTGACCCATGCTTCAAAATCATTGCGGCCCACCTTTTCGAAAAAGGCGACGAGCACATTCAGGTCAATGGGTTCGTAGCGCATGGCAAAGCGGAGGTGCCCGAACAAATCTGTGGGTCCATATGCCAACGGATACTGCTCAAGAACCGTGCCATCCGAGATTCTCGTTTTTCGCGCGCCACGGATCGCTTCGGAGCGAACAGCAGGAGGCACAACGGCCAGTCCAAGTTCTTCGATCAGCCAGTAAAGTCCGATCGCTTTGGTCTCAGATTTAGATTTTGAATCGCTAAATGTCATAGGGAACCGTTAAATCAGGCCTCAAATGGAATCAAAACGCTAAGAGGCTAGAGCAATTTAACCATCCGGATTCACTAAAGTCAATTTTAAAACGATAAATATTTCCAGAAATTTATCTAAATCGTTAAAGAGACGCTGCAACGCCTCTGGCCGATGCCTCAATGAATGAGGGACTATTTTTTCCCATGCACTCACCCTTGAAACGCCGGGAGGTATCCAAAAGCTGCAATGCTATAACGTCACCGGAATCCTTCGGCATGTCCAGTTCCCCCTCGCGCTGGGGCGAGGCATGAAACATGCTGACCTGATCGCGTTGCCTATTTTCTGGATCCGATTGATGTATAAATGTTGCAGAGCACTTCAGAGTGTCTCTCATTTGCAGTAAAAGATCTGAAGGTTGGGGTTCTGGGAATTGCTGGCAATCACTGTACAGTGACTGTACAGTGACTGTACAGTAGATTTGGAAATCATTGCATTTCCTGCAAAGCTGGCATACCCAGAATCAGTAAGTTGAGTGTTTTCAATACTGATGTCGGGTTTGACTCCGACCGGCACCATCACGTTTTTCGACGGTACGACGATTCTGGCCAATGTGCCCCTGAACTCCAGTGCCGTGGCAGCCTATTCCACCGCGGCGCTTGTGGCTGGCGCGCACTCGATTACTGCCTCCTAT
>JARLJJ010000504.1 GCA_031291275.1 Formivibrio sp. | reverse complement strand
GGCGTGGATTGAAACTACACCTCATCGGCACCTGCAGGCAGAGTAGCGAGTGGCCCCCCTCACGGGGGCGTGGATTGAAACTTCTTTGTGCCCAGAATCAACAGTAGAATTCTCGTCGCCCCCCACACGGGGGCGTGGATTGAAACACACTCGCATAGCCCGATTGCGTCTGAGGGAAAGTCGCCCCCCACACGGGGGCGTGGATTGAAACTGTAAGTTCGCGAGCAACGGAAGCCGGGGCTCCGTCGCCCCCCACACGGGGGCGTGGATTGAAACAAAAGCTGCTGCCGCGCCCAGTCGCGTACATGATGTCGCCCCCCACACGGGGGCGTGGATTGAAACTCGTGGAGCGAGGCAGAGGAACGGGGCGCAGAGGAGTCGCCCCCCACACGGGGGCGTGGATTGAAACTAGTGTCCAGTACAGCAACATCACGGGTACCACGCGTCGCCCCCCACACGGGGGCGTGGATTGAAATGGCGAACACCATCTGCATACGTGCAGAGAAGGCTAGGGTTTATCGGGGTCTGGACGAATGCCCCTAATGAGAAAGTCTCAGTGATTGTCTCGTTCGGCGGTTTGCTATCTCCCTGTACTTGTGTGTTCCTCGTTCGGTGGTGGAGGCGCCCATTGCTTTGTGATGACAGGCATAACTCGGCTATGGGTTGAACGAAGATATTCGATTGGTGAATGGGCCGCTATTGATGACGAGTAAGGGAAAGAGTGTAGGTCGTGCTTATCTAGCAAAGAAGCTGCAGGAGAAGCTAGGTCTGTCTCGCCGTCAGGCTGTCCTTGTGTTGAACGTGATCTTGGACCGGATGATCAATGCACTGCGCCGCGGCTGGGCGGTGGAGTTTCCTTCTGGCAGTTTGAAGCGTGTGAAGCGACATTTCAGCAAGTGGTGGGATAGTGTGGAGGACACCCCTGCGAACCGCAACCCTTACGTGATCGTTCATAAGCTAGACGAGGCTGGGTCTCGCGAGTTGAACGGGTGGAAGCGGCTGGAAAAGGGGCACGGCTGGGGTAGAACGGATCGTAAATGACTCGCAATTTGGTGCGCAGAACGGGAGACTCGTTATACTTGGATGCAAGCCAACCTCCGAATAGTGTTCAATAACTCACTGCGGTCTGGTGGGGGAATAGCTCTCCACATATTTCGATGTAGAGTCTCTGATCATTCTTCATAGTTTGCCACTTTAAAGATGATATCGGCGGGATTTCTATATGTAGGATAAGGACTTACGGTATCGATAGAGCAATTCAAAAATACTTTCCTCAGCAATTCGGTCTGTTCTGCAGGTTTTAACGTAAGGTCTAGAACAATAAATACCTTGTGAGATCTCTGAAATCCTCTGCACATTCAGGAAGCGCTCTCTCGGTTTTTGCCCTCTTTTAGTCCCGAAACGAGCGGTTTTTATTCTCTGTCTTCGGCCTATCAATAGGTCTGTTTGCGTCGCCGGAAATCTTGTGTGATCTTGCCATTGAGTTTGTCCATATAAGAGTATCCATAGGTGCGCATCCCTTGACCAATTTCGCTTGCGAGCCGAGTCCTGTATGGAGTACAGAAGCGGCAGGTTTGTTGGCTAGTGAGGATGACGCCAACCTTACTCGTTTACAATCGCAATCTGGACGGTGTATGATCCGCTTCGATAGCAGGCGATGCCGAAAGTCAATCTGAAGCAAATGCTATTCTAGTTCTACAAACGGCTATCTAGATATGAATGTGTCTGCATCATCCAGTGCGCCGGAAGGGAATGCAGCGCAGAGGTCACTTCCGGATTCCGCAGCAATTCTGTCTCAAGTGGAGCGGATCGTCGCAAGTCCGGCGTTCTGTAACAGCAAGCGGTACCCGCGCTTTCTCAAATTCATCGTCGAGCAAACACTGTTCGGTCACGCGGACCTATTGAAGGAACGCCTGTTGGGCATTGAGGTCTTTGATCGCACACCAGAATACGATCTGGCGACCGATCCGATCGTCCGGGTAGCGGCTGGGGAGGTTCGCAAACGCCTAGCGCAGTACTACGTTGAAAATAGCCACGACAATGAGATTCGCGTTTATTTGCATCCGGGATCCTATGTGCCCGAGTTCCAATTGCCAGAAAAGGAAACTGGACCCAGAGAACCTTTGAACACAGCATCGCTTATCGGCGCGCCTCCGCAGGAAATCCCAGTCATTCACTCCACGAGACACAGGAATAGAGTGCGAGCGGGCATGATTTTGGCGATGCTGGCCCTAGCGACGATTCCGTGCTTATACCTTCTTAGCCGGCAATCTCCAGTGCGAGAGTTCTGGCGGCCTTTTCTTGAGTCCGCCAACTCGCCACTTATCTGCCTTGGTGATGGAGGCCACTTTCTTCCAGACCCGGTCAACGAAGGTTCGGGACTACGAACAGGACTGAATAGCTATGACCATCTAGCACTTGGGGATGTTGAGGCCCTTAATCGTATTTCAGCGATTCTCGCCCGGGATGGTAAGGTGGCCACGATCTCGAACTCCCGATCCACATCCTTTGCCGACTTGTGCAGGCAACCTGTGGTTCTCATCGGCGGCAGTCCGAACCAGTGGACCATGAGATACATGAAGCTCTTGCGATACCAGCTGGTTAGAGATTTCAGCCCCGGTGTAAACGGCATCCTCGATAGAGAGAGTCCCACTCACCTTAACTGGGCGGTCGACTTCAATACTCCTTACAGCTCTATTCCTAAGGAATATGCTATCGTCGCGCGGTTTCATAACCCAACCACTGGCCAGCCCACGGTTATAGCTGCTGGTGTTGGTGCCAATGGCGAGATTGCCGCAGCAGAATTCCTCACAACGCCTGCTTATCTCAGAGAATTCATCCAGAATGCTCCCCGCGGATGGAAGCAGCGAAATATAGAGATAATCCTGGAAACGGAGATGATCAACGGAGCCAGTGGGCCACCGCACATAGTGACAACCTATATATGGTAGTGTGCAAGGCGGCGCACATCGGGCAGTTCTTTCGTGGGTTTCAAGGAAAGTGCCGCCATTGCTTGCGGTCCGGTTATGCCTTTACAGACCCACGTTATCTTGATTTCGATGAGTCGCAACTCGATGCCCGCTAGTGCAAGCTACCTCTTTGAACTCAAAGAGGCAGGAGCAACACGGTAATTAGCCAACCACGGTCGTCCTTTGAAAGGTATTTTACCTCCCAAGGCCAGCTGATTTTCCTCCGGTAATTCTCTGAAAAAATAAGCAATTACGAGGGGATGGGCAAATACCCGCCAATCTCTTACCGTTTCATACTTGCGCGAGGTTATTCTGCCTGACTAAGGTCAGTCGCGAGTTTGGAAACGCCTTTGGTCTCCACATGAACGGCTTGTGCGGAACCAGTCTCTGTAGTTACACAAGTGCCATTGGTAGGTGTAGCAACCTAGGCAAGCGGGTCCTTTCCTAGTGGTTGGGCGTAGTGCAACCTACAGGGATCAGTGACAGAAGCACAGTCGCTACCGTTATCCCGGGGCGGAATCAGCCAACAGACTTGGAACACCGGGGGATCCGCAGTAAATGTGCATTTGGAAACATTTTCATCGAAGTTCGAATGAGTTTCATTCGCTTGCGGATGACATGGAATGTTCACAAAAGAATAGTCAAACCGGCCGAAAACCATTTATTGGAGGAAGAGTGATGAAGGGAAGCATAATTCCAACTTGGATATCAACGCTTTGTATGCGTAGCCGTTCCTGCTTTTACGCGTTCTGCATACTCCTCGTGTATAACTTTGGCGTTGTACCTGCAAATGCGCAGATGGACCAAGGGACCATCACGGGAACAGTGTCGGACAGTACTAATGCGGTTATTCCGGGAGCCGAATTAGCGTTGACCAGCATTGACACCGGGCTTGTTTTGCACGCCAAATCCAATGAGATTGGCGAATTCACGTTTTCGCCGATCAAGATAGGGAACTATCAGTTGAGCGCTGGCGCGACGGGAATGCAGACGACGACACGACAAAACATTCATGTCGACATTCAGCAGCGACTCTCCATCGACATCGTGCTCCAGACCGGTTCGGCTAGCGAGACTGTAACGGTTGATGCCGCACCGCCGCTGATGCAGACTCAGCAATCGTCCGTAGGCCAGGTGGTGAGCACAAATACGATCAACAATCTTCCACTTAACGGACGAAACTGGGTCTTCATTGCACAATTGAGTGCGGGCGTCACCCCCACCGGTGCTGCGCGCGGAGGCGGTACGGGAGACTTTAATGCAAACGGCCAGCGCGCGCAGCAGAATAACTTCATTTTGGATGGCGTTGATGACAATATCAATGTAGTGGACTTCATGAATGGCGCGAGCTACGTGGTCCGCCCTCCTCCGGATGCCCTGGCTGAGTTCAAAGTAGATACTGGCGATTACAATGCAGAATTTGGGCATTCTGCCGGCGCGGTGATGAACGTCAGCCTCAAGTCGGGCTCGAACGCGGTTCACGGAAGCTTATGGGAATATGTTCGAAACGATGTCTTTAATGCCCGCAACTGGAATGCGCAAAGCGTTCCAAAGTATCGCCAGAATCAATTCGGTGCCACTCTTGGTCTTCCTGTACGTCGCAACAAGCTCTTCTTCTTTGGCGACGCCGAGGCCAATCGAATCATCTACGCGGAAACGACCACGGACACAGTGCCGACCGCGCTGATGAGACAGGGAAATTTCTCCGAGCTATTGAGTTCATCTCTTACGCAATCAGGCAAAGCGATTACACTCTACCAGCCAAATTCTGCAGGGACTGCGGCCCTAACCTGCGGGACGGTACAGAATGCCTTGTGTTCAAGTCAGCTAGATGCGCTTGCTTTGAAGTTGCTTAATCTGTTTCCTTCTCCCAATACCAATGGCAGCAAGGTCTACAACAACTACGTGGTGAACCGCAACGTTCGAGACAACACGTTTCAGTGGGATGCGCGTACGGACTGGAATATCAGCGATAAGGATCAAGCATTTGCCCGGTTTTCGTATACGCACGAGCAACAATATCGCCCAGCACCGCTTGGGAACGTACTGGACGGTGGCATCTTCCAAGATGACGGAGACATGATTAATCGCGGAGAGAATTTTGCCATCTCAGAGACACATGTTTTCACACCGAACCTTGTTAATGAGTTTCGCTTCGGCTACAACTATGGAAATTTCGCTTTTCTGCAGCCGAACTACAACACAAACTTTGCCGCAAGCCTCGGCTTGAGCGGGGTACCTTACAGTTCGACTCTGCAGACAGGGGGGCTTCCAACCTTCGCCGTTAGTGGCGTGACTCCATTCGGAACCGTAGGATATCTGCCCACTAAGGAGGGCGAGAACGTCTATCAGTTCCTAGATAATTTCACGCACATCATGGGCAGGCATTCTCTGAAAATGGGCGTCAATTTC
>JARLJJ010000068.1 GCA_031291275.1 Formivibrio sp. | reverse complement strand
CCTCGAACACTCGATTACTGATGCGCTGTCCAATATGGGTAGGGAATTCCGCGACGCACTTACAGGATCCGCACAAGATGAGTTTGGGAATGTGCAGGGCACGCTTGAGGCAACCCGGCACGTCATTTCTGAAATGAACACTCAGTTTGCTCAGATGCAGACATCGCTCAGCGTCATCATTGCGAAAGCTGAGGAAACGACGACCGACCAGATGAAGGCAGGTCGCGAACAGACTGAAGCGCTGAATGCCCTCATGCATGGACTGATGAACAAGCTCCAGGAAACAGCGGAGCAGAACATGAATAGCGTGCAAACCCAGCTTACGCGCGTTGTCAGCGATCTGACCGAGAAGGTCACCGGCTTGTCCGTGGACATGATGGATGCAGCCAAGGACATGGCCAGCCAGTCACAGCAATCTGCAAGCACCATCATAGATAAAACCGACGCATGGTCCGAAGCGACCGCGATGCGACTTGAGGCTCTTCTGGGAAACATTGAGAACCGTAGCCAGGACTTTAAAGAGGCAAGTGCGGCGCTTCTTGAGGCAAAGACCTTTATGAGCAACCTGCTAACCAATAATGCCAACGCTCTGGCTCAGATGGCTGATGCAAGCCGCAACGTACAGACTTATTCGAGCGGACTCGTCGGCCAGTCTGATGCGATCAAGGCGATCAGCGGGGACCAGGCCAAGGTTGCAAATCTGCTGCAACTGTCGGCAAGCGGGATTAAAGCATCGCTCGATCAGCAGGAAAAACTGCTTGCTGAGTATCGCAGAACCATCACGGAATACAAATCGGTCGTTGATACACTTCATGAGCCCATCGCTCGGATCATGCAGGCAACGAGCAATGGCCTCCGGGATTACAACCAGAGCGTGGAAGCCAACTTCACTGCAATCGTAGATGTGGCTGGCAAGCTCGTTCCCACAGCAGCCAACCTTTTGAATGGCCAAATTGAGGAGTTGGGAAATCAGCTAGAGGAGCTTGGAGATGTGATTTCAAAGGCAGTGGAGCGGTCAAATGGACGAAGGTAATACCGATCACCTGAGCAGTTCGCTAACGGACTTGATGACTTCGCTGATGGTCATCTTCATCCTGTTATTGCTGGTGTTTGTGAGCCACACAGCCAGCAAAGATGCAGTGCTGACTGATGTCCTCCTGACAAAGCTGCGGAAAGATCTCCAACCGCAAGGGTTCAATGAAAACACGATCCGACCCGATCCTCGAGATAAAAACGCCATTCTCGTCATAGTCCCAGGCAAGCTCATGAATTTTCGGATTCAGAAGGCCGATTTAAAGGATGACGGCAAAGACTTTCTGAAAGGCTATATCCCTAATTTTGCTCACATTCTTTGCGACAACGATTATAGGGCGAGTATCGAATCGATAGTCGTTGAGGGGCACACCGACCGTACCAGTTGGGCTGGCCGAACACCAGAGCAGAGCCAGGACAGTAATTTGAAGCTAAGCCAAGATCGCTCGATGGCCGTGGTCGAAGAGTCATTGGCTGATTTGGAAGGAGCAGGGAAGGAGCAGGACCGCTCATGTTTCTTGGAGAAGCTCTCGGCGACTGGTAGAGGAGAGCAGGAACCAGAAAAGACGGATGACGAGAGCCGACGCGTCATTTTCCGGATCAGGATCAAAGCTCGATATGAGGACAAAATGGTTCGGAGGCTTGGGCAATGATCCAGATTCGCCAGGGGCTTGAACGACTCACCGCAGACCTGACTGAACTTCGCGAGTCGATGATGTGTCGCCCTGTCGATCCCACACCCTACCTGAAACAACTGGACAAGGTTGTCGGAGCACTGGAGGCGAAAAGCAACAAAGTGTCATTGCCTAAACCGCCACTGGATGCCGACGAAGTATGGGCGCATTGGAGATTGCTCTCCTTCGATCTTTCAAAACTGGATGCCCGCCAAATACGAACATTGTGCGTGTCCCCCAAGACTGCGATGAAAGCGCGACTGGTCGGCGCACTTGGCAACACCCAAGATCCCCTTAAAAGATGGATAAATTTCTTTGGATTTGTCCAGGCCTATTTCGGACAGTGGCGAACAATGGAGAACCCCGAGTCGGTTGAGAAGTTAATTCACAACATGCTGTCGTTGGGAAAGATTAGTCGCAAAAGCAAGACATTGGATCTCTGGCGCAAGTCGCTTTTTTTCTTTTCGGAGGAAGCATCAAGGCGGTTTGGCAAGATTATCTTAAAGAATCACAAATCAGTACAGGAATCCTGCGCGGAGTATGGCATCGACCCATCCAGTACTCTAGCCTCTGCGGCTCATGAGTACGCGGCAGAAGCGGCAGCGGAGGAGTTGGTCCAGCGCGATTCGCTCACAGGCCAGGAACTCGCGCTCAAGGAACTGCAATGGATTTCGAATCATCTGCTCACTTCTGCGCTCAGTCCCGATGCATACCGCCGGGTAATGAGTAAATTGATCACCAGTAGAATGGCGGACGGCATGCCACCGCTTCGGTCTGCACTTGTGAACCTCGTGCTTGACGATGAGCGACTGGGAGATCCACGACTCGCCTATTGCGCCCCGAACTGGCGGAAGATCCCTGATGCTAGGGGGCGACTCCTCGCTTGGCTGGCGAAGGAAATGCTTCAGCTCTTTTTCAATACTTTGGTTCCCCGTGACGACGCGAACAGACGACGGGCAGAGTTCTGGCTTGAATATGCCAAGAAGCCGGGAAAGATCAAGGATTTTCAGGTAGCTGTGTCTGCAGACGACCGTCCAAAGATACGCGCCACTAGAGCTGAGACAGAACTCAGATATTCCTCGGTTACTGGCGGGAAGACGAGTGCATTTTTGATGATCTTCGAGGGCTATGGAACGGAGTATGTAGTTATTGAGTTCAGTGAAACTAATAATGCAGCATACATCTACCAGCGTAAGACATTTGAAGGACGACAGATCACTATCCGATCAAGCTCTTTTCATCTGAACGACAACTTGAAGGATCGGAAAACTGCAACGGGCCGTATCTTGCACGTGGACGGAATTGAGTCCTGGGAGACCAACGCGCGCAGACAACTCGCAGAATTGGGAATTCGCCCATGAGCATTTTGCTGAAACAGTTTGGCAAAGACGTTACACTTCGAGCCGAAGGGGATGGCCTGTACCTCAGCAGCGTAGACGTAATTGACTGGAACCGACCTGAAACATGGCCTTCCGATGCGAGTGAACAAAGTGCAGGCAGACGAACAGCGTATGAGGCAGCATCACTGATTGAAATGGGACTTGCCAGCGTTACAGACGGCGCGCTGCGTATCCCGTATGGCAATTTCCCAGAGATAGAAGCGGAAGAATTTCGCCTTCCGACTGCCTTTACAGAGCCGAGCCCGTTTCTGCTCAAGATTGATCGCACCAGCGATATCGGCCGCCCCGACTTCAAGTATCGGTATCAGTATGTTCTGGGCTCTGCCTCAGTGCCGCTGCAACGATTCGGTTTCTATGTTAAGCGGGCTGCCACCGGGGATGTGTTCCGGCTCGACGAGAGAATGTACAGCCTGCTCGAAGCAATGGATGCTTTCAATGCACTTGCCCGGGAGGAGAAAAGCCCGCAACGGAGCTGGCTCGACTTTGCGAATATCAAGCGCTGGTCGCACGATGTCAATGCGGAACTTGATGCAACGCTTCAGAAGAACGATGTGGTGGTGCCGTCATCAATCGGTTTAGATCTTTATGAAGATTCGGATGGCGCTCTCAGCTTCATCCCGACATGCCCCGAGCTTGATAACGAGAACTTTCGGACCGTCTTTGACCGTAACAACGACATAGAAGGCTTCTACTCCCTGGATCAGCCGGGCATGGGCAAGCTGCGCATCGTGCTCACTGAAAAGCAGCGCAACGTTCTGGAGCGCATGAAGCGGGTACGGCGGGTTAAAGGTGATGCCAAGCAAAGGCTCAAAGATGATCCACGTCCGGTCTTTGATGGTGTGACCGGTGATATAGAACTTCCTTACGGTGAAAGGGTCACTGGAATCGGAGAATATGAGTTTGTTCCGATTCCTAAAGCCAATTCCGACGAAGGACCAATGTCAGGCCTGTTCGGAGATAACGCCACAGGGGGCTCTTCAAAGACTGAGCCCGACATCACCAAGAGAACCGAGGAGGAGAAGCCCTCGAAGAAAACCCTCCTGATCGAAACCCACGATGAATTCGTTCGTCAAGACTATGTAGATCAGTCCGAGTTGGCACGTCAAACGGCTACCGTAAAGCCTTTCGAGCGTCCGGCATCTCTGCGCCAGGACTTTGATTTGAAGCATCACCAGCAGGAAGGAGTCCGCTGGCTGCAAACCTGCACCAGAATTCACGACCGGCGTGGCGTGCTTCTTGCCGACGACATGGGTGTGGGCAAGACGCTGCAAATCCTTTCGTTCCTGGCCTGGTGCATTGAGTCGGGCGCGTTCCCGGATCTCTCCCGCCCCAAGCCTCCGTTTCGTCCAATCCTGATCGTGGCTCCGCTCATACTTCTCGAAACAGAGACTTGGGAGAAGGAGATGAAGAAGTTCTTCGCTGATAACGGCGAGGTCTTCGGCGACCCTCTGCAACTTTACGGCCCGATGCTCAAAGCATATCGCCGCAAGGACGCTGAAACACGGGAGGAGATTGTGGCCAAGCCCATCTTGAACCTGGATCGCATCCAGCGCAACCAAGTGGTCATCACTAACTACGAAGCCGTGCGCGACTACGAATTCAGCTTTGCTTTTTGCCAAAACGGCAAGTCTCTATG
>JARLJJ010000503.1 GCA_031291275.1 Formivibrio sp. | reverse complement strand
TGGAAATTGACTGACGCGGGTGTGGCCTACGCCAAAGAACATCCAGCCCCACCTGCCATCCGATGAAGTGGAGCATTTAGCCATTGGGTATATGAATGTGAAGCTGAAGGTTGCCCCCGACGCTGCCCCGCTTTATGACGAAACGCCTGTTGAACCTGACGTCACCTCTGCCACCGCAAGCCCGGATGACCGACTTGAGCAAGCGATCCAGGAGTTGCGAAACGCCACAGCTGCCGACCTTTTGGATAACTTGTTACAGGTCAGCCCCAACCGCTTCGAAGTGATCGTGTTGGATGTGCTTCATCGCCTGGGATACGGCGCCAGTCGCAATGACCTACAGCGTGTTGGCGGCTCTGGGGATGCCGGCATCGATGGCATTATCTCGCTCGACAAGGTGGGGTTGGAGAAGGTTTACGTTCAAGCCAAGCGCTGGCAAAACACGGTAGGCCGCCCTGAGCTGCAGGCGTTCTACGGTGCACTCGCAGGGCAAAAAGCCAAACGCGGGGTATTCATCACAACTTCTGGTTTCACGGCAAACGCTGTCGACTTCGCTAAATCGGTGGACGGCATTGTGTTGGTGGATGGCACGCGACTGGTAAATCTGATGATGGATCATGAGGTGGGCGTTACATCGCGACTGTTGCGGTTGCCAGCGCTGGATCGCGATTACTTTGATGAGGAGTGAGCACGAGTCATCTGGCGAACAGCCCCACCCGATGACGCTTGTGGGGGTCGAGTGACATCACAATAGAATCACGCAAAGCGTCCTGCCGAACCGTACTAATGTATGAATTCCTCTCCAAGGTTGTTATTGCCACGGAAGAATAAGCAGGAACGAAACCAGTTCATCTCATGCATAGGTCAAGGAGGCCGACATGCCGGACATCAAGGAACAAAAACTTCTCTACCACCTAACCTCGATTGAAAATCTGAGCAGCATTTTTCACAACGGCCTGAAGCCACGAGCACAACTCGATGCGTTCGCAGACGTGGCTGATGCCGAAATCCTGAGAAAACGACAGGCTCTTGAATTAGAGCGATACGTCCCCTTTCACTGGTTTGCCGCGAACCCGTTCGATGGAAGCGTTCAGCGCAGTAGACCCGACTCCCAATTCGTCGTGATCTCGGTTCATCGAAACTTCGCCATTAGAAACCGTTGGAAAGTCATTCCTCACCATCCTTTGGCTGATGATGGTATTCAACTGCTCGACTACGCCGAAGGCTTCGAAGCTATCAATTGGGATGTCATGAATGTAAGGGACTACCACGATCCACAATGCAAAAGCATCTGCATGGCAGAGTGCCTATCCCCCGACGTTGTTTCCGCTGGCGATTTCTTCAAGGTTTTTGTTTCTAATGCCGAGGTTGAGGCCTTCTGCGAGGCTAAAATGCGCGAGGCCGGTGTTACTGTACAAATCGGAGTGAATCGGGGAATGTTTCTTAGATGATTTATAGTAGTCTGAATCCAGAGAAGGCTCTGATTTGGCGTATCGTCCACCGCGATAACCTGCCTTGGATTCTGGACAACGGTCTGCATTGCGCCAGCTCCGACGTGCAGGCCCCCCAGTACGTGAATATCGGCAACGTCGATTTGATCGACAAGCGCCGATCCCGCCGTGTGCCCATCGCACCAGAGGGTTTTTTGGCCGATTACGTACCCTTCTATTTCACACCCTTCTCTGTGATGATGAAAAATATTCACTCCGGGTGGAGCGTTCAGCAACGCAGCAATGACGAAATCGTGATTCTGGTCTCCAGCCTGCACCGTGTGGAACAGCTTGACCTACCGTTCGTCTTCACAAACGCACATGCCTACCCGGATTGGACAGACTACTACAGCGACCTGACGAATCTCGGCGAGATCGATTGGTCTATCCTTCAACGGCGCGATTTCAAACGTGATCCTGATGACCCTCGAAAGATGGAGCGTTATCAGGCCGAAGCGCTGGTTCACCGTCACCTACCGATTACAGGACTCCTTGGCATCATGTGCTACACCGATGCAATGAAAGAACGCATAGAACGAGACGTGGCCATTAGAGGCTTGACGTTGCCGGTTCATGCGCGTCCGGGATGGTATTTCCAATGATCAGATTTACCCAAGGTAACCTTCTGGAAGCCAAGACCGAAGCCCTCGTCAACACGGTGAATACCGTTGGCGTGATGGGTAAAGGTATCGCGCTGATGTTCAAAGAGCGCTTCGCGGAGAATTACCGTCTGTACTCAGCTGCCTGCAAGGCTGGCAAAGTGGAGACAGGCAAAGTCCACGTAACTGCAGTCAACGAACTGGAAGGCCCCCGCTGGATCGTAAACTTCCCTACCAAACGTCACTGGCGATCACCTTCGCAGATGGCTTGGGTGACGGAAGGCCTGCATGATCTGCGCCGTTTTTTGATTGAAAATCAGGTCAAGTCGGTGGCCGTCCCACCGCTGGGAGCCGGTAACGGTGGCTTGAAATGGCCTGAAGTCCGCGAACAGATTATTACTGTGTTGAGTGATCTGGATGTGGATGTCTTAGTGTTCGAACCTTCCAGCCAGTATCTGAATGTCGCCAAACGTAGCGGAGTGGAAAAGCTCACGCCTGCTCGCGCGCTCATTGCCGAATTGGTTCGACGCTATTGGGTTTTAGGTATGGAATGCAGCATGCTTGAGATTCAGAAGCTGGCCTGGTTCCTGGAGCGCGCCATAGAAAAGCTGCCGGACACCGAGAACCCTCTGAACCTTAAGTTTGTAGCTCATAAATACGGTCCGTATGCCAATCGATTGGAGCATCTGCTCAATAATCTTGATGGTAGCTATCTGCATTGCGACAAACGCATCAGTGATGCAGGGATCAGTGATGTGATCTGGTTTGACGAAGAACGTAAATCCTTTCTGCAAACCTATCTCAAAACAGAAGCCAAGGAGTATTCCCAAGCGTTGGAACGCACCGTCGAGCTGATCGATGGCTTTGAGTCGCCCTTTGGCATGGAGTTATTGGCAACGGTTGATTGGTTGCTGAGCCAGGGAGGGGTTTCCCCGACTGTTCCTGCCGTGCGCGAATCGTTGAGGCATTGGGAT
>JARLJJ010000502.1 GCA_031291275.1 Formivibrio sp. | reverse complement strand
GGGTTGCCAGGGCTCGCGTTATTTTTGCGTTATTATTCGCGTTTCTTCGCGTCTCGCGCGGCGTTTGTCGTGATTCTGGCTTGTCCGAGGTCCGGGGCGAGAGCCGAGTTCGTTTCGATCCAACCGCGCGGGCCAGTTCCTGCAGGATAATGTTGATTTCTGGTCACTCTTGTCCAAAACAGGTTTGACTTCCGCGTGAGCAAAAGAAAAGCCCTCCTATAATGAACGTTGGCGAGGATTCCTTGGCCGGAGCTTTCGCCGAACGCCCCCACAAGGAAGGCACTGCCATCATACAAGTCGCGAGTCTCTTCAATCAACTGCTCCAGCATTTTCCGCGGACCGAGTTCGCATCGCTGGTCAAGAAAAACGACGCGGAACGGTGCGCCAAGGGTTTTGGCTGCTGGACCCAGTTGGTCTCGATGCTGTTCTGCCAACTCGCCCATGCCGATTCGCTGCGCGAGATTTGCAACGGCCTCGGCTGCTGCCTGGGCAAACTGGTGCATCTCGGTATCGCCAAGGCGCCCAATAAATCCACCCTCTCGTATGCCAATGAGCACCGGCCCGCCCAGCTGTACGAGGATCTGTTCTACACCGCTCTGAGCCGCTTCCGCGACGAAGAAGGACTGGGCCAGCGCAAGAGGAAGTTCCGTTTCAAGAACAAGCTGCTGTCCCTCGACTCGACCACCATTTCGCTGTGCCTGGAGCTGTTCCCGTGGGCCAAGTTTCGCAGAGCCAAGGGCGGCGTCAAGGCCCACGTTCTGCTGGACCACGACGATTATCTGCCGCGTTACGTGCTGATCACCGAAGCCAGACGCAGTGATGTCAAGATGGCCGACGCCTTCACTCTCAACCCCGGCTCCATTGTGGCCATGGATCGCGGGTATAACGACTACGGGCTGTTCTTCAAGTGGACCACCGAAGAGATTTACTTTGTCACACGCCTGAAGGAAAATGCGGCGTATGAAGTGGTAGAGGAATTTGAGGTTCCCAAGGATCGCAACATTCGGTCGGACCAACTGATCCGGCTCACTGGCCTCCAAGCCCAAAAAGACTGCCCGTGCCTGCTACGGCGCACGGTTGTCTGGGATCCAGTGAATGAACGGGAAATCGTGTTGCTAACCAACCTGCTTGCGTTTGGCGCTACCACCATCGCCGCCATCTACAAAGACCGTTGGGAGATCGAACTGTTTTTCAAGGCGCTCAAACAGAATCTCAAGGTGAAGAGCTTCGTGGGCACCAGCGAAAACGCCCTGCGCATCCAGATTTGGACAGCCTTGATCGCGATCCTGCTGTTGAAATGGCTGCACCATCTGTCGAAGGCCAAATGGTCCCTGTCCAATCTGGCCTCAATGTTACGCCTGAACATGTTTACCTATCGTGATTTACGGACATGGCTCGACGACCCATTCGAGACACCGCCACTACTACCGGAAACCGAACAACTTACACTGGTGCTGGCGTGACTTGGACAGGCTCCACCGGAGGAAACGATAGACCTCGATCCCACCACCCCGGTTATTGGCATCCAAAGCCTTCGCTTTCAACGGCCGACATCGAAACCCCGTCCTATTTTGGACAGCAGTGATAAGTTTATTGTTTTTTTTATCGGTGTTTATCGGTAGCTCTGCCTTTTTCCTTCTTTTTCATGCCCTTCCGGCAGATTGCCGAACGTGGTACTCATAAAGCATAGTCCACGTCTAATCTTGATATGTCCCTCGAAATCAACCAGCGCCAGCGCGAAGGCATTACCGTCCTCGATTTGAAAGGCCGCATCACGGTGGGACCGGAGGCAAGCGCCCTCCGCGAAAAAGTTGCCGAACTGGACCAGGCTGGAGACCGAAAGCTGGCCTTCAACATGGCTGGCGTCGACTACATCGATAGCACCGGGTTGGGCGCGCTGGTGGTGTGCGCTACCAGCTTGCGCAAGAAACTTGGGGATGTGAAGCTGGTGAGCCTGAATCGCCGGCACATCGAATTGCTGGTGATGACCAAGCTGGCGACGGTCTTCGAAACCTATCCGGATGAGCAGGACGCCATCAATAGCTTTTACCCCGACCGCGAGAACAAGACATTCGATATTCTCGACTTCGTTCAGCGCATGAAG
>JARLJJ010000501.1 GCA_031291275.1 Formivibrio sp. | reverse complement strand
CTTCCAGATCCCCGGAGCCGACTACACCGACCAGGGCACGGCCCTGGGCTGGTACAGACGCGGGGTATTCGAATTGAATCTTTTCCATCCAGGCCTCCGTTCTAGATAATGAGTTGTTGATCGATCTGATCGAGGAATAGCATGGCCGCCAGTAAATCTGCCGCACCGCCCGGCGACGCGTTATGCGCCAGCAAGTGTGTTTCCAGATTGCGCAACGCACGGCGGCCACTCAACGTGCCGATTCCACCGGCATCGAGCACGGCAAGCGCGCCATTCTGGGCCGCGCGCAGTGCATCTTTCCCGCCGCGCGAAAGCACACACGTATCGGGTAGCCTGCTCATGATTGCCAGCAAGGCATTGACGCGCGCAGTCATCTCGTGACCACCCGCATTGCGAAAGCATCGTAGCGTGGGCAGCCCCAAACCGATCACATGCGGGAAATTGGCCTGCGCCTCACCACGAGCCCCGGGTACGCCGTAATGCTGGCAAACCCGGCTTCCGTTGCTCTCTTGTCGCGGTTGATGACGATCTTCGATGCGCGCCAAGGCACCGGCACGCGCAACCACGGCCAACGGTTCGCGATCGTGTTGCGCCATCGCCGTGGCCGCCACCAGCAAGCCCATGGCCCAGATCGCGCCGCGATGCGTGTTGATCCCGTGCGTGGTTTGCATCATGGCGGTCTCAGCCTGCCGACCGATTGCGCCAAGCTGCTCGCGCAACGCGATAGACACTGGTTGATCGTGCGCACATGCGGCCATGGCAATAAATGCCGGTCGCAGGGCATAGGCAGAACGACACATCAGCGCCAGACTCAGATCGTGATGCGCGCCAGCGCCTCGCCCATCGACCAAGCCAGGCTTGGGCGTCAGCCGCGCCTCATCCAGCAACGCCTCGACTGCCAGATCGGCCAAGCGTTCGGGGAAAGGAGCCAGGTCCGGCAGCGGCCGCACCAGAGCAAATGCGCCGTTCATTACCAGCTCCGGAAGCGGGCAGGCGGGTTGTAGAGCCCGTCAGACCAGGTAACGAGTTCGGCAATGCTCTTGGCAGCCAGCAAGGAACGGGTTGCATCCGCCCGGCGAATGCCCAGATCCTCGGGCAGTGCAATCAGCCCTTCCTTGCGCATGCGCGCGGTATCTTTGGGATCATGGCGCATGCCGATCGGCGTTACGCCCGCCACGGCCGCCAGCATCGCGCGACGTTCTTCCAGAGACTTGGCTTTGTAGAGGTAGGCAATGCCTTCTTCGGTCAATACGTGAGTCACGTCATCGCCGTAGATCATCACGGGTGCCAGCGGCATGCCGGTATCTTTGGCGACCTGCACCGCATCGAGCGTTTCGACGAAGGTCGGCTTGCTGCCTGCCTGATAAGTTTCGACCATCTGCACGACGAGTTTCTTGCCACGTTCGAGCGGATTATCGGTTTGCAGCAAATCAAGCCAGGCTGGAGTGGGATGGCGTCGGCCGCGCGGATCGTGGCCCATGTTGGGAGCCCCGCCAAAGCCGGACAGCCGCCCTTTGGTAACAGTCGAGGAATGACAATCGCCGTCCACCTGCAAGGTCGAGCCAATAAACATATCGACCGCGTATTGACCAGCTAGTTGGCAGAACGCACGATTCGAGCGCAGCGAACCATCGCGGCCAGTGAAGAACACATCGGGACGGGCACGAATATATTCTTCCATGCCGAGTTCGCCGCCAAAGCAGTGCACGCTTTCGACCCAGCCGCTTTCGATCGCCGGGATCAAGGTGGGATGCGGATTGAGCGCCCAGTGCTTGCAGATCTTGCCCTTGAGTCCCAAGGATTCGCCGTAGGTAGGCAACAGCAACTCAATCGCCGCAGTATTGAAACCCAAACCATGGTTGAGCGACTGCACCTGATGGCGATCATAAATGCCACGGATGGCCATCATCCCCATCAGTACATGGACTGGCTTGATCAGGCGCGGATCACGGGTAAACAGAGGTTCGATGAAGAAGGGCTTGTCGGCCACCACCACGAAATCCACCCACGAACCGGGGATATCGACGCGCGGCAAATCGGTCTCGTCCTCGACCAGTTCATTCACTTGGGCAATCACGATGCCATCACGAAAAGCGGCGGCTTCGACGATAGCCGGGGTATCTTCCGTGCTCGGGCCGGTATAGAGGTTGCCGTGACGATCGGCCTTGTAGCCGGCGACCAGGGCGATATTGGGAGTCAGATCGACGAACAGGCGTGCATATAGCTCGATGTAGGTATGAATCGCGCCGACTTCCAACAATCCATCCTGCAGCAGCTGCGACATGCGCAGACTTTGCGTACCGGAGAAAGAGAAGTCCAGCTTGCGCGCAATGCCGCGCTCGAAGAGATCCAGGTGTTCGCTGCGGCCCACGCTGGGCATGATCATGTGCAGATCATGCAATTTGGTCGGGTCAACTTTAGCCAGTGCACGCGAAAGGAAATCTGCCTGCTTCTGGTTGTTACCTTCCAGCACCACACGATCGCCGGAAGCGATCAGGGTTTCGAGAACGTCGACAATCCTGTTGGTGGGGATGATGCGCCCTTTAGTGATACTTTCCACCAACTCGATGCGACGGCGTTTCTCGTTACTGCGACGGTTCCAGACCGGCGCCTGCTCCAATGTCGTACTCATGTCTGCTCCGTGTAGTTTCAACGACACGGGCAACATTAAATTTATGGAAAGGGAGCTTCAATCAAGCGCGGAGTCAGATCATTACCTTAAGCGGAATGAATCCGGAATGGGTAACACAATATCGAGCTCAAGCTAGGCGGATTTGTTCCACCGTGGCCCGCCAAGACGGCAGACCGACGATAGCGCGAGTATGTTGGGATCGCGTTCGCGAGCATGCAAAAAGACCAAGCCAATTGTCTGGCGCATGCGATAGCGCGCTTCCAGCGGGATCAATTTCACCCGATTACCAAACACATCGCGCACGCGCCCCGGCAGAAGGGTATAGCCGACACCGCCCGCCACAAGACTCGTTAGCGAAAAGATATCGCCAACCTGCGTGACCACGTTCGGAGTGAAGCCGGCAATGCGGAACGCCTCGATAAACCCTTGATAGGTCACAAAACCGCCACTGAGCGAGACAAAATCGGCATCACTGAAGTCGCGTAAATCGATCTCCGCTGGCAGTGCCGCTTCGTTATCGGCTGAAATGGCAAAAAAAATGTCATCCTCGAACAGAGGGACTGTTTCCAGTTGCCCATCATGCGGGGGTAGTCCCATCAATACGGCATCGATCTGCGAATTCTTGAGTTTTTCCAGCAAGTCTTCATTGGACCCGAGGATCAGTTCGACGCGCAGTTCTGGCCGTTTAAGCTTGAGATCCATGATCACTTTAGGCACAACGCTGGTTGTGAGTGAGTACAGCGAACCAATCCGGATATGGTCAGATGAAAATCCGGCAGCAGCGCGGGTAAGCGATACTCCGCGTGCCATTTGATCGATAGCAATGCGTGCCGATTCAGCCAGAACAAACGCAGCCGGCGTGGCCAGCAAATTTCGGCCCTCATTGCGGAACAACTGACAGCGCAGACCCTCCTCAAGCGAATGAAGGGCTCTGTGTACGCTCACCGCACTAGTCTCCAACATCTCTGCCGTCTTGGCCAAGTTACCGGCCTGCATGAAAGCCAGGAATATTTCCAGTTTGCGAAATGTGATTTCGTCGTCTATCCGGACTTTCATTGTTGGGCCCCTTCATATCCAGGATGATTCACACCGGTTGAAAACGTCTTCAACAACACCCCTGGCGCATTCAATCACATCCCAAACTGTCGGTAAATCGACTTTGAATTACACCGGAATTTGTCGGCAGGATTCAATGACTACTTAGCATTGGGAGCGTGTAGTTGCATAAATCAAGAAATGGCAAAAGCATTATCGTTTCTAGCCATTTTGATTTTCACAGAGGCCGGCACTCATACCCAGGTTGGCCATTATGTTCAGAGCAGACACACTGATCCCTGCTTCGATTTTTTACTGTGGCAGGAGTGTGTTTCAATGTAGTTGCCGAAAAACACTTGCAGGCGGCAACGAGCTCGCGAACATCGGGCGGGCTTTGCTGACTTCTTCTTAGCTCTATCTGCTCAAGGGTTAGCGCTTTCATCAAACTTGGGTCAGTTAGGCAATCTGGCAAGTTTCAAAGTCGAGCAGCCATTCAAATGACATCTCATCAGATATATCCAACTTCCGCTCCTGGCCGAAAGTGACTACCGGGCTGGGCCCTTTACTGACATCTGACCTGTTTGCTACTGATGGACCGGTAGCAAAGTACAGCTCCCATTCTTGTCATCAGATCAATGGCAAATCCTCGGTCTGTGGGGACATTGAGAGTGAGTCATTTGAATGGCAACTTAACCTTTCAATTGCCGCCATTCGAGCACATTCAACGAAAAAATATGAATACGGGAAATCTGCGTGGCCACTTACCGAAAATAGTACTCGATATATGTGACCGTTGCGGCCGTTCAAGCCATGCGCTGGAAAAATCACAAAATCGGCGCAAAACCGTCTGTGCGGCATGCTTGTTCTTGCAGTATGCCGGCGCTTGACGGTCTAAATCCTTAGCCATTCATATTGTTTGCCAGGTCGGTCCACCCATCATCCGCTCATGTAAGAAAACAAAACGCTTGTCAGGAAAACCTGCCGGAAAGCAAAGAATCCACTAGATTTAATATTGAATATAAGACTTAATTATATGGTAATTAGTCGGGTCTGAACAATTCACTTTTCAAGCTGCCAAGCCGGTTTTATCCGGCATGGCGGTTTGTATTCCATCCAGTTGCGGGCAAAGCCAAGCCAGAAATAGGGCACAAAGAAGCTGCAGCTTCTTCAGGATCAG
>JARLJJ010000500.1 GCA_031291275.1 Formivibrio sp. | reverse complement strand
GCCATTGAAAGCTCAAGCGATCTACCGACACTGGTGGCTGATCTTCCGCCGGGCAGCAAGACGCCGCTGGAAGTGATCCGCAAGGGCAGTGATAAATCGCTGTCACTGACCATTGGCGAAATGACGAATGAAAAGGTCGCCGCCAAGGACCACCCGGCAGCACCTTCCGGCAAGCTTGGTTTGGCGGTGCGGCCACTGACCCCGGATGAACAGGATTCAGCCGGTATCGATGGCGGCCTGCTGGTGCAGCAAGCCGGTGGCCCTGCGGCCAAAGCGGGCATACAACAGGGTGATGTGGTCTTGGCCCTGAATGGCACCCCGGTCAAGAGCGCTGAAGAATTGCGCAAATTACTGGATAACGCCGGCAAACACGCCGCGCTGTTGATCCTGCGCGACTCCGCCCGGATTTTTGTTCCGGTTGACCTTGGGTGAGCTCGGCAAACTGATCGCACTGCAACATAAAGTGTGAAGTGCCCCACAGCAATTAATGATGCGTTGTGCGAGCATACGGACTCTTTAGAAGTTGATGAACCTGTTCTGATTTTTTGTAATGCATGCTTCCTCCTCCTCTCTCACTTGTGAGAGTTTCGCGGCGCCTCTCCGGCGCCGCTTTTTTTGACTATTCACCTGACAAGATTCACTTCAAGGGGGTCGTGATGTCTGCCAATGACAATCGAATTTCCTCGCATATCCTGCCCACGTCCGCCACGATGCTCGGCGTCTGTGTCACGGCCATCAGCCTGGTGCGCCTGATGCATGCCGGTACCGTTGGCGTCTATATCGACAAGCTGCTCGCCATGGACAGTGTGCTGTTCGTGATTTGTTCGGTTCTATCCTTTGCTGCCGTGCGGCGCGGCGATCGCGGTGCAAAACAAGAATCGCTGGCCGAATCCATCTTCCTCGGCGCACTGATCCTGCTGGGCCTGGCGTCGATTCTGATGGCACTGGAGATCAAGTAAAGCACCGGCTTCCGGTACAATGGCAACCATGTCCGCACCCGATCCGCTCCATCTGCTCCAGCACGTCTTTGGCTATCACGCTTTTCGTGGCGAGCAAGCCGCCATCGTTGACCATCTTATTTCCGGTGGCGACGCGCTGGTGCTGATGCCTACCGGCGGCGGCAAATCGCTGTGTTATCAGATACCAGCCTTGGCACGCGCAGGCTGCGGCGTGGTGGTTTCGCCGCTGATCGCACTGATGCAAGACCAGGTCACCCAACTCAAGGAACTGGGCGTCGCAGCTGCCTTTCTGAATTCCACGCTCGATCAGGACGAAGCACGCGCCGTCGAACAAGCGTTTGTCAGCGGCGAGCTTGATCTGATCTACGTGGCACCGGAACGCCTGCTCACGACGCGCTTTCTTGGCTTGCTCAAGCGAGCGCAAGTCGCACTTTTCGCCATCGACGAAGCGCACTGCGTTAGCCAGTGGGGCCACGATTTCCGCCCGGAATACCTGGCACTCTCGGTACTGGCCGACGAATACCCCGACATTCCGCGCATCGCACTGACCGCCACCGCCGACCACGCCACGCGCGCCGAGATCATCGACAAGCTGCGCCTGGCATCGGCCAGCCAGTTCATATCAAGCTTCGACCGCCCGAACCTGCGCTACACCATCGTCGAGAAAAAGACCTCCAAGGAGCAACTCTTAACCTTCCTGCGCCGCGAACACGAGGGCGATTCCGGCATTGTCTATTGCCTGTCCAGAAAGCGCGTCGAATCCACCGCCGAATGGCTTCGCAGCAAGGAAATCAAAGCCCTGCCCTATCACGCCGGGCTCGACCCGGAAGTACGCAGCCGCAACCAAACCACGTTCTTGCGCGAAGAAGGCGTGGTAATGGTCGCGACCATCGCCTTCGGCATGGGCATCAACAAACCGGACGTGCGCTTTGTCGCGCATCTGGATTTGCCCAAAAGCATCGAAAACTACTACCAGGAAACCGGCCGTGCCGGTCGCGACGGCTTGCCGGCCAATACCTGGCTCGCCTACGGCCTGAACGATGTGATCCAGCTTACCGGCATGATCGAATCCAGCGGCACGCCGGAAGAGCAAAAGGACGTGGAGCGACGCAAGCTTGAAGCCATGCTCGGCCTGTGCGAAGCCACTGCCTGCCGTCGCCAGACCCTGCTCGGTTACTTTGGCGAAGAAGCCAAGCCCTGCGGCAACTGCGACAACTGCCTGAACCCGCCGCAACTGACCGAAATGACCGAAGCCGCGCGCAAGGCGCTTTCCTGCGTTTACCGCACTGGCAACCGCTTTGGCGTCGGCCATCTTATCGACGTGCTGCAAGGCAAGCTCACCCCCAAAGTGAGCGAGTATTTTCACCAGCAGATCAGCACGTTCGGCATCGGCAAGGACATGGACGAAGCCAGTTGGCGCGCCGTATTCCGCCAGCTCCTCGCCCGCGGCGCCTTGCGCGTCAGCGCCGACGGATTCGGCGGACTGGAATTGTCGGATGCCGCCAAGCCGATCCTGCGCGGCGAAGTGCCGCTGTACCGTCGCGCCCGCGTCGAGAAATTCCATTTCCATGACAAGAATGCCGAATTTTCCACCTCGGCAGATCGCGCCCTGTGGCAAGCGCTGCGCGCCTGTCGCAAGCGCCTGGCCGACGACCAGAACGTACCGGCCTACGTGATCTTCGGCGATGCCACACTCAAGGAAATGGTGCACCTGCGCCCCGCCGACCATTACGAACTCGGCCGGCTCACCGGCATCGGCGACCGCAAGCTGGACAAGTACGGCGATGCATTTCTGGCGGTGATTCGGGAAAATTGCTGAACAACAAGCATCGCAATTGTTCTAAGGGCGGTACGTAGAGCACAAGTTCACAGCGTCATTGGCTCATGAAAATAAAATGCCCCTTGTTTGCAAATATAAAAACGACAGGGGTATAGATTAATTGCCCCGGTACAACAAATCCGTTCTAAGCATCACAAAGAAATTGACTCAGTTCCAACTCACTCCGGCGTCGTGACCAACGATTCCGAGCTATTAACTTTGGCAGACGTCACAGCTTTGGGCCACACGACTGATCCATTAACAGCATAAAGCTTGCAAGGCTGTTTGGCGATCCGTTCGCAGATCAGCAAAGCACGTTCCGATGGGTCAGATGGCAAAGTTGTATCCCGAGGCTTTAGACCCCATGTCGATGCATAATGACTATTAGAAGCTATGGCAAACGCTTTGGGTGTTGATTGGGCCAGCCATTCTCGGTAAGCATCACGAGCCCGGTCATTTATATAAGGAATGGCATCCACATCGAGGATGCTGGCAAAACCTGTTGCAATGAATCCTGGTTGGGCAAGGACCGCGCCACGGGCAGACACTTGATTGGGCACGGACTTCGGAGCAGACACTTTACTTGTAGCCGGAGTCTGCGTCGTACCCAATGTTGCGGCAAGTTTGGTTTCAAGAACACCTTTTCGCCCTTCATTTTCACCGACAAGATGTAGCTTTGTGCGAGCAAAAAGAACTCCCATTTTGACTTCCTGCCAGATGTAATAGAGCTGACCAGCAGCGGCATCAAAATTGAGGCTATCGGTATTTTCGGATTTTGAAGTTATCGTATGCGTTCCGGGTGTGACTTCAGTGTAAAAATAGGTCTTTGCAGCAGTTTTGCCGAGCGCGTTGCCGTCAATTTCAACATCCATGCGAACAGCGGTGCCGATAACTTCGTTGCGATAGATGTAAACACCAGCGACATCGGCTTTTTTTGAAAACTGTTTTAGCTCGGCATCCTTCTTGGCGTCTCCCATCGGTACCGATGCGCAACCCACCAGGCTAACCGCGAGAATAGCGATACATACAAATTTTCGAAACACGGAATCTTCCTTATGGTTGCGCATATATTCAACAAAAGCTGACAATAATGTTCGCATCCGCAGACAGAAACTTCAAGAGTGATTTATTTTCATACCAGCATATTTCGTAAGCAACATCGAGCTGCGAACACCGTGTACGGCGCAATTTGTAGGGCGCACTGAGCGAAGCGAACTGCGCCGTATGTCTAACCACCACAAACCCCTGCTGTTTCACCTGTAGAAAAGCCGCTTCGGCGAGTTATGACTTTGGCTAACCCGTTCGCCTAAAGGGCAATTGATATTTGAAATGCCGTTTGCTAATAGTCATGATTGCCCAAAACATATCTCCCCCTCCGGAAAAGAACATGATCCAAGCCCTGGCCGTTGCCACGATCACCATCCTCGCCGTCATCAGCCCAGGCGCTGACTTTGCCATGGTGACGCGCAACAGCATTATCCTGTCGCGCCGGGCGGGCATGCTCACCGCAGCCGGCATTGCCTTGGGGACCTTGGTGCATGTCGGTTATTCCATGGCCGGTATCGGGCTGCTCGTATCCCGCTCGATCATTCTGTTCAACACCCTTAAATTCACTGGCGCGGCTTACCTGATTTACCTTGGCATCGCCATGCTGCGGTCAGAGAAGGCCGATACATCGCCAGTTCAGAAAACCGTGATGCCCTTGTCGGATCTGGCAGCGCTGCGAATCGGCTTTCTGACCAATGCGCTGAATCCAAAGACCACCTTGTTTGTCGTTGCACTCTTCACCCAGGTCATCAGCCCCCGCACGCCTTTCGTCACGCAGTTGGGCTACGGCCTGTTCATCTCGCTCACGCATCTCGCCTGGTTTACCCTGGTCGCCTATGCCTTCTCTTCCGAGGCGGCCCGGCGTTTTGTCGCGTCTTCCCGCCACATCATTGAACGCAGTATTGGCGCGGTATTGGTGACACTGGGGCTTGGCCTTGCGGCGGCGTCGCTGCAAAGATGATTGTTCGGGATGCATTGAAACAAAGCCGCGGGGTCGCATGACACGCAACCCGTTCCCGAACCCAGCCGGTTTGAATGGGTAGTACTTCCTGAATATCGTCTACGATAAGTTGACCACTTCAAGGAAATGCCATGATCTTCGCCGCTCGATTCACCTTGGCCAGCGCTCTGGCCCTTTCCGTCGCGACGGCCGCATCTGCAGCGGAAGTAACCAACACCATTCCGGCGGTGACATCCACCACGCTGCTCAAGACGAGCACCACCTGGAACGGAGCGCCCATTGTCTATTCGAAAACGGATCAACCGGAAATCCAGTCCGTCGTGGTCGAAATTGCCCCTGGCGCCGCCACCGTCTGGCACAAGCATCCGGTCAACAATATCGCTTACATTCTCGAAGGCAAGGTTCGGCTGGAACTGGAAAATGGAACCACTCGCGAATTCCAGTCTGGCGATGCCTTTGCCGAGGTAGTGAACACCTGGCATCGCGGCGTCAATATCGGCAACGGCCCGCTCAAAATTCTCGTGGTCTACGCCGGGGTGGACGGCGTGCCACTTGCCATCGCCAGGGATGACATTCAAGGCGAATAATTCCGACGGGGACAAAAGCGCATCAAGTGCTTTTAGCGGTTGCGACTTGCTATTGAACAAAAACCGCGCAAGCTTGTGCCGATCACAAAACAAAACGCCAACTGCAGTGTTGGCGTTTTGTGGCTGAACTCAAAACCAGCCCATGCGACGATTACTTCACGTCTTTTGCAAAAAATCGGTATATCCCGAACCGCAAAGCATGGATCAAGAGTTCGCTTTCCGCTTGGCGGGCGTTAAGCGCAGGCAAGGACCGCTTGGTAGATAGCCACAAACTCATCCGCCTTGAGCGCAGCCGATCCAATCAATCCACCATCCACATCCTTGATGGCGGCGATACTGTCCGCATTGCTGCCATTCATGCTGCCGCCATACAGCAGCGGCGTTCTGGCCCCGAATGCAGCCGCTTTACCGATCAGGTAACTGCGCAAGAAACCATGAACTTCAGCGATCATTTCCGGCGAGGCGGAGACGCCGGTGCCAATGGCCCAACGCGGCTCGTAGGCGATCACCATGTCTTCTTTCGCTAGGTCCAGCAATGAAAGTACGGCATCCAGCTGGCCGGTCAGGACCGACCGGGTTTCGCCCGCATCGCGTTCCTGTTTGGTTTCGCCAATACACAGCACCGGCAGCAGCCCGGCATCCAGCGCAGCCCGGACTTTCTTGCCGATCAATTCATTGCTTTCACCCTGATAAGCCCGGCGTTCCGAATGCCCGACAAGGACCAGTGCAACGCCGACATCCTTGAGCATCGGCCCGGCGACTTCGCCGGTATAAGCACCCTTGGCATGTTCGGAAAGCGTTTGCGCCCCCAGCACCATACTGGAACCGGCCAACAGATCAGCCAGCTGGATCAGGTACGGAAATACCGGACAAACCGACATCCCCACCCGATTATCCAGAGCCGGCAGACTGGCTCGAATCCCTTCGACCAATTCCTTGTTGAATACCTGCGAACCTTGCAGCTTCCAGTTACCTATCACCCATTTTTTTATAGCCACAGCCACTTCTCCCCCTCAGGATAAGTTCTATTTAATAGTGTCTTTCGGACAACACATCTCATGAAGTTCATCCATGGCTTCAAACTTCAACGCCAAAGATAACTCATCACCAATGCGTGTCGGCAACCGGCACTTTCTGTGCATGCGAATACGCAGGCATCTCTTGTGTCATATTGCCGGCATCAATCCGGGCCGTATTCTTCCTTATTTGCCGGGCCTGCGCGATGGCAGCATTGGACTTGCTTTTTGCCCGCAGACCCCAAAACAGCCACCCAAGAAAATCCTGGATGGCTGTATGCCGTAGCGCCAATCATCCGATCAGGCAACGGCTGAACCGTTCACCGGCTTCTTCAGCAGATATAGCGCAACCGCAGTAACCACCGTACCGATGACGATCGCAATGGCATAACCCAGCAAACCTTCCACGGCATTGGGCATGGGCAACACAAAGATGCCGCCATGCGGAACATGAAGCTTGGAACCAAAGGCCATCGAAAGCGCCCCGGCAACCGCCGAACCAATCATGATGGAAGGAATAACACGGAACGGGTCCTTGGCAGCAAAGGGGATAGCGCCTTCGGTAATGAAGGAGATACCCAGCGCTGCCGCGGCCTTGCCAGCTTCGCGTTCATCTGCGGAAAAACGGTTCTTGAACAGCAATGTGGCCAAGGCAATACCCAGTGGCGGCGTCATGCCGGCAGCCATCACGGCCGCCATCGGTTCATAGATCTGGCTGGCCAGCAGGCCGGTAGCGAAGGTATAAGCCGCCTTGTTGACCGGGCCGCCCATATCGAAGGCCATCATGCAGCCCAAAAGCATGCCCAATACAATAGCGCTGCTGCCTTGCATACCCTTGAGCCATTCGGAGATGGCGGTAAGCGCCACGGCAACGGGTTCGCCCACCACGTAGTACATCAGCAGACCGACGATGGTACTGCCGAGCAGGGGCAGGATCAGAACGGGCTTCAGGCCTTCCAGCGTTCGTGGCAGCTTGATGACATCATTGAGCCATTTGACGATATAACCGGCCAGGAAACCGCCGACGATACCGCCAAGGAAACCGGCGCCAATGGTTCCGGCGATGGCACCGGCGATCATGCCCGGAGCAATACCTGGGCGATCTGCGATCGAGTAGGCGAGATAGCCGGCCAGAATCGGAACCATCAGACCGAAGGACGACTTGCCGATCCAGAACAGGTTCGCGGCGAGCGTTCCCTTGTGTGCGTCGTCATACACATAAATCCCGCCGAGCGCGAAGCCGATTGCGATAAGCAAACCGCCGGCGACCACAAACGGAATCATGTAAGAGACGCCCGTCATCAAGTGCTTGTAGGCACCGGTGCGCGAGGCGCTTTGCGCGGCTTTGGCAGCGAGTGCCTGATCAGCCAGATTGCCGACAAGTGCCGCTTTGCCACTCGTTTTCACCGCAGCTTGTTCCAGCGCGGTTTTGACCACAGCCGCACCGTCACCAATCGCCCCTTTGGTACCGGTTTCATAGATGCGTTTGCCAGCAAAACGGGCCAGATCCACGTTGGTATCCGCAGCGATCAACACAATATCGGCAGCCGCAATAGTCTCTGCGCTGAGCGTATTTTGCGTCCCTACCGACCCCTGGGTTTCCACCTGGATCGTATGACCCAGGCTTTTTGCCCCCTGCTCCAGTCCCTCGGCCGCCATGAATGTGTGCGCGATGCCTGTGGGACAAGACGTGATTGCAACAATATTTGCCATAATGTTCTCCACCTCCGGTTAGACGATGTGACGTCGTTTTAGTGTTTCCTGCGGTACTGCTTCCTCACCTGCTGCCGTTGACGGCATTTCTGCTGATTGCTTGTTCCCTTCAGAAACCGATGACCTGCACATCCACTTGCGCAGCCAATGCCGTCAATCCAGCCCGATGCAAGCTGCCATCGGGATGACTGATCCGCGCAGCGGCACTCGCCGTGGCCAAGCGCAAACTTTGATCCGGTGTCAGCCCCTGCTGGGTAGCCGCGATCCAGCCTGCCACCATGGCATCACCCGCACCCACCGTACTGACGACATTGACTTTGGGTGGGCAGGCAAGCCAACAGCCTTGCTCGCTCAACAGCAATGCCCCTTCCTCGCCCAAAGAAACAATCACTGTTGCCGGCCCGGCAGCGCGCAGCGCGCGCGCACCGTCAATGACCGATTCCCGGTCGGGCAAGGCCCGGCCGAGCCAGGTTTCCAGTTCATGCCGATTGGGTTTCACCAGATCGGGCGCAGCCGCCAGTGCGGCGGCGAACGGTGCGCCGCTGGTATCGAGTACCACCGTCTTGCCGGCCGTTTTCAGATCACGGGTGAGCGTGGCGTAAAAATCGGTCGGCACACCCGGCGGCAGACTTCCGGCCAGCACAAACAGGCGGGCGGCACCGGCACACAGCGCGGCAATGGTCGCGCGCAATAGCACCAGGGCATCGGCCGCCGGCGCAGAGGCAATCAGGTTGATATCAGTGGTATGGCCGCTTTGCGCATCGTTCAGCTTGACGTTGATCCGCGTTGCGCCGGGGGTGCGGATAAAGTGATCGGCAATGCCGCGCGCGGCAAACTGGTTTTCGAAAATCCGCGCATTGTCTTCGCCCAACAGGCCGGTCACGGCGCAGGCCTGCCCCAGATCAGCCAGCACACTGGCCACATTCACGCCTTTGCCGCCGGCATCGAAACGCAGACTGTGGGCCTGGTTGATCTGCCCCAGTTGCAGGCCCGGTACCTGCAAAGTCTGGTCCACGGCGGGATTGAGCGTCACCGTGACTATTTCAGCGGCGCTCATGCGGCGCTCCCCAATGCCTTGACCTCGTTGATGCTGCTGCAAGCCAGCGCCTGTTGCGCCAAGACCTGCATCTGGGCATACGATCCGCCGCGCAAGGTCGCCTTCACGCCCGGCACATCGCTGGCCGTCATGGAAAGTTCGTTCACGCCCAGCCCGGTCAGAATCGCCGCGCCAAGCGGGTCGCCGGCAAGGCCACCACACACGCCGACCCAGGTACCGTGTTTCTTTGCACCCTTGACGGTGCTGGCGATCAGTTGCAGGACGGCGGGATGCAGGCTGTTGGCCATCGGCGCCAGTTCAGCATGCTGCCGATCCACGGCCAGCGTGTATTGAGTCAGGTCGTTGGTCCCGATCGAGAAGAAATCGACATGCGGCGCAAATGCCTCCGCCATCACCGCGACGCTGGGCACTTCCACCATGATGCCCAGCGGCACCACCGGCGCGCCCACTTCCAGCCGCACGGCTTCGGCAATTTCCCGCACGCGGATCACTTCGGCCACATCCGTCACCATCGGGAAAATGATCGACAGCGGACCATGCTGGGCAGCGCGATACAGTGCACGCAACTGGGTATGCAGCAGTTCGGGACGACGCAACAACAAGCGCAAGCCGCGCACGCCCAGGAAAGGATTGTCTTCTTTCGACAAATTCAGATACGGCACATCCTTGTCACCGCCAATATCCAGGGTGCGGATAATCAGCGGGCGACCGGCCAGTATGCCGACCAGCGTGCGGTAGGTCTGGTATTGTTCTTCCTCATCGGGCGGTGTTTGCCGATCCATGAACAGGAATTCGGTACGCATCAGGCCCACGCCTTCGGCGCCGGCCTCCAATGCGGCAATGGCCTGTTGCGATGAAGTAATGTTCGCGGCGATCTCGACGCTGAAACCATCCACCGTCACGGCAGGCAAATCCCGCACGGCAGCCGCTTCTTCACGCTTCTGGCTTTCGCGCTCGGCAGCAGCCTGCGCCGATTGCAGATCGGCCTCGCTCGGATTCAAATACAGACATCCGGCATGGCCATCCAGAATCACCAGCGTGCCATCAGGAATCTCTTTCAGCGCCGGACCGCCAGCCACCAGCGCCGGCATGCCCAGGGTGCGTGCCAGAATTGCGGTGTGGCTGGTGGGGCCACCGACCGCCGTGGCCAATCCAACGACCTGGCGCGGATCGAGCCCGACGGTATCGGAAGGCAATAAATCTTCTGCCAGCAAAATCGTTCCTTGCGCAAAAGCCTCGCTCGACGCATCCACGCCCAACATCTGACGCAGTACACGCTGGCCGATATCACGCAGATCGGCCGCACGGGCTGCCAGCAAGGGATCGGGATGGGCGGCCAATTGTTCGGCCTGGGCGCCATACGCTTGCTGCCACGACCACGCCGCGCCATGTCCGCCAAAAATGCTGGTGATGGCCTTGCGCAGCAGCGCCGGGTCGGTCAGAAGTTCTGTCTGTGCATGAAAAATGGCTGCCTGTGCCTCTCCCAGGCGTTTCGCCGTAGAGGCTGCCAACGCTTCCAGTTCGGACTTCACGGCCAGCAGTGCGGCATCGAGCAACACCCCATCCGCTTCCACGCCGAGGGGGGTATCTGCCACGATCAATGCTTGAGCCACATGCTGCCGCGTCACCCCGATGGTCAGACCTGGGCTTGCCGCCACGCCGCGAATTGCATCGCACGCCTGTTGGGGCACCCATCCCGTTCCGGTTTTGCGGCTGGCGAGTTGCGCCTGAGCCTGGGCTTGTGCCACTTCCTCGGCGTGCAATTCCACGATGGTTTTCTTGATCGCTTCGAGCGCCACCGCCGCATCTTCCCCTTCAGCCGTGACGCGGATCGTATGCCCGGCTTTGATGCCCAGGCTCAGCAGCCCCACCAAGCTTTTGGCATCCGCTGCTTCTTCTGCATTGCGGATCAGGATAGTGGATTTAAATCGCTTGGCCGTCGTCACCCAGGAAGCCGCCGGGCGCGCATGCAAACCACTCGGATAATCGATCACCAGCGTAAAACTGTTGGCCGCGTCAGCCGTTTGATCCGAACTCATGGCCGGTTGCGGAACCGATGCAGTCTGATCGGTCAGCGCCGCGACGATATCAGCGGCATTCCCCGTTGTGCAAAGCGCGGCCAGACGCACCTCATCGCGCATCAACCGGGTCAAGCGGCGCAGCAAGTCGATATGTTCATCCGATTGCGCGGCAATCGCCACCACCAGACGCACGGTCTGCCCCGCGTTCCAGGTCAAACCATCCGGCACTTGCAGGACAGCCACCCCGGTCTTGCGCACCAGTGCGCGGTCTTGCACCGTGCCATGCGGAATCGCCACACCACTACCCAGATAGGTATCCGCCATGGCCTCCCGCGCAAAAAAACTGTCGAGATATGCGGCTTCAATGCAACCGGCCTCAAGCAACAACTGGCCAGCCAGCCGGATGGCGGCCTCCTTATTGGCAGGAGACGCTGCAAGCTTGACGATGGGAAGCAGTGGCGCGCTCATTTTGTAACTCCTGTTTATCGACTACCATATTTGTAATCGATTACATTTTATCTGTCAACACATGCGTAAATGATTCCGCCGATCGGCTAAATAAACGATAAAAGTGGCGCAAAGTGGCAAATAAATTCGCCATTGGGGTATATTAATCACTAATTAACGGCAATAACCAGTCATGCACACATGTAAACGTTTTCACAAATGGAGGGAAAATGGCTCGGATTAAGGATGTCGCACTGGCTGCCGGTGTATCGACGGCCACGGTATCCCGGGTGCTATCCGGCAGTGGTCCTGTACGCAAGGAGCTGCGCGAAAAAGTACTCGAAACCGTGGCTGCGATGGGCTATCGCCCCAATCTGGCTGCGCGCCGCTTGCGCTCCAGTCGAACGCAAACCATTGGTTTGATCGTGTCCGACGTGCGCAACCCGTTTTTCACCAACATTAGCCGCGCAGTGGAAGACATGGCCTATCAGCAGGGCATGCGGGTCATGCTCTGCAACTCGGATGAAGACCCTAAAAAAGAGGCTCTGTACCTGGAGCTCATGGAAGACGAAAACGTCTGCGGCGTGATTTTCTCTCCAACCCTGGGCACCGCACGTCGCTTCGATGCCACGGTTTACCCCTTCCCTGTGGTCATGATTGACCGTCCGGTTGCCGCCGGCACCGCCGATGCCGTGATTCTGGACAACCAGGCGGCAACACGCACACTGGTCGATCACTTGGTATCGCAAGGCTATCGCCGCATTAGTGGCATCTTCGGTTCTGCCAGCGGTACTGGTCTTGCCCGGAGAGAGGGGTTTAATGAAGCCTTGAAACAAAACGGCCTGACCGGAACCAGTCAGTTGGTCACCGCCAACGTCGCCGCCGGACAATTGGAAATCAGCCACTTATTAGAGTCACCGGATCGCCCTGAAGCGCTGCTGGTCAGCAACGGCCTGTTTCTGCTGGGCGCCTTGCAAGCCATCCGCGCAGCGGGTTTGTCGATTCCCAACGATGTCGCGCTGGTCGGATTCGACGACGATCCCTGGACCTCGCTGGTCGAACCGGGATTGACTGTTATCGCCCAGCCAACCTATGAAATTGGGCGCACGGCAATGGAATTACTGCTGCAGCGGCGGGAAAGTCCGGAGCGGCCAGTCCGGGTAGTCGAACTCGCCGGAACACTGATCAAACGTGGCTCCAGCAGGATACTGACAGCGGGATAAATAGTTTTTTTGGCACAGATAGCCCATGCATCGGGTTTTTCCCTGCAGACGGCGCAATGGACAGGAGTACGTTAGACAGACTGGCAGAAAACAATGTTGTCCTTCCTGGCACCTTGAACAAGTGCCGATTCATCAAAACAGGAGCTAGAAATGACCAAGATTTTTGATGTGGTGAAGCCTGGCGTCGTCACCGGCGACGACGTCCAGAAGATTTTTGAAATCGCCAAGGCTAACAAGTTTGCACTGCCGGCAGTCAACGTCATCGGCACCGATTCCGTCAACGCTGTCATCGAAGTGGCGGCCAAGGTCAGGTCTGCCGTTGTCGTCCAGTTCTCCAACGGCGGCGCGCAATTCTTCGCCGGCAAGGGACTCAAGCTCGAGGGCCAGCAAGCCGCCATCATCGGCGCGGTTTCCGGTGCCAAACATGTTCACGCCGTGGCCGCAGCCTACGGTGTACCCGTCATCCTGCACACCGACCATGCTGCCAAGAAATTGCTGCCCTGGATCGACGGCCTGCTCGACGCAGGGGAAAAGCACTTTGCCGAAACCGGCAAGCCTCTGTTTTCCTCCCACATGCTGGATCTTTCCGAAGAACCCCTGGAAGAAAACATCGAGATCTGCTGCAAGTATCTGGCGCGCATGGCCAAGATGGGCATGACTCTGGAACTCGAACTGGGCTGCACCGGCGGCGAAGAAGACGGCATCGACAACTCCGGCAGGGGCCAATCCGCGCTGTACACCCAGCCGAAAGACGTGGCCTATGCTTACGAGCGACTCTCCAAGATCAGCCCACGCTTCACGATCGCCGCCTCCTTCGGCAACGTGCACGGCGTGTACAAGCCCGGCAACGTGAAGCTGACACCCAAAATCCTCGACGACTCCCAGAAGTACTTATCCGAGAAATTCGGCGTACCTGCCAACACGTTGAACTTCGTGTTCCACGGCGGCTCGGGCTCCACGGCAGCCGAGATCGAAGAATCCGTTTCCTACGGCGTCATCAAGATGAACATCGATACCGACACGCAATGGGCCGCCTGGGAAGGCGTCCTGAATTACTACAAGAAAAACGAAGCCTACCTGCAAGGCCAACTGGGTAACCCGGAAGGCCCGGACAGCCCCAACAAGAAGTACTACGATCCTCGGGCCTGGTTGCGCAAGGGCCAGGAATGCATGATTGCCCGCCTGGAACAGGCATTCAAGGAACTGAATGCAGTGAATACGCTGTAATCAAACCTCCTGCTTCGCCAAGTTGATAAAAAAGGGTGCGATCCGAAAGTATCGCGCCCTTTTTATTTTGCTTACCGTCATTTTCAATGTTATTGGAAGAACGACCCGGCCAGTCCGGAATCCGCATGCAACCGCGCGATCAGGCACATCCTGCGGCCAGATATGCAGGGGCGACAGCTTCCAGTGCCGTCGGTTGCCAGCCCAGCAAGGCCGGAAAACCGGCCGGATCGACATTATCCACGGTGAGCGAATCCAGATTATCGTGCGAGATAGGCGGGTTGGACAGCACGCTCAGCAGGGTCGCCTGCATGCGTGCCGCCCAATCGGGCAAGGCGACGACCATGCAGTTCGTGCCCGCATATTTCCCGGCCAATCGAACCAGCTGCGCCAGCGTGTAGACCTTGGGACCGACCAGCGACAAGGTCTGGCCGATCAATTCCGGTCGCTGTACCCCCGCCACAAAGGCTTGCGCAACATCCTCTACCCACACGGGCTGAAAGCGGGCTTGGGCGCCGGCCAAGGGCAGCAGCGGCAGAAAACGTTGCAGCCGGGCAAACAGGCTCAAGAACCGGTCCCCGGCACCAAACACCACCGAGGGCCGGTAGATCGTCCAGTCCAGCAGTGATTGCCTCACCCGTTTTTCCGCGGTGGCCTTGCTGCGTTGATAGAGCGAGGGCCCGGCCAGATCCGCGCCGAGCGCACTCATATGCAGATAACGCCGGACTCCCGCTTGCCGGCATGCCGCAGTGATTTTCACCGTCAGATCGACATGCGCATGCTGAAAATCGGCCGGGCTGCCCTGCAATATCCCCACGAGATTGATCACGACATCCGCACCGGACACCAGTTGCGACAGCACGGCAGGATCGTGGACATCCGCGCCACGGTATTCGACATTGGGCAAGGCACGCAGATCAGTGCCAATACGCCCAAGACGGCGCGTGGGGATCAGCACCCGCACAGGAACTTGCGACAGGGCTCGCGTCAGCGCGGTGCCGATGAAACCACTACCACCGAAGATAACGACCAAGGGTGCGGCCATTGCTTCTCCATTGGGAAAACTGCGTTATCGGACATTCGCCAGTCTCCGTACTGCCCTCAACCTTCGTCGCGCAACAGCACCACCGGCGGCGTATTTGCCAGGCGAGACAGCCGGCGCAGCGCAGCAAGAGCAGATATCAACGCGCCGACACTACAGCTTAGCAGCGGCAACCACAGATTGAAGCCGATCGCGAGCTGAAGAACTTCCTGCCCGACCAACCATCCAGTCAGGCTTGCCACCATGCCGGCGACCAAGCCTGCCACCCCGCCCAGCAACAGGCTTTCCGTCAACCAGACCCGACGCAGGCGCCTTGCCGAGGCACCGAGTGCGCGCATCACGGCAGCCTCGCGCGAACGCTCCGACTCCGTTGCATCCAGCGCCGCCCACAGCACTGCCACACCGGCCGCAATGCAGAAGAAAAACACCAGACGCAGTGCGGCGCTGGCCAGATCGAGTACGCGCTGCACCTCGGCCAGAATCTGGCCGACATCGATCACGGTCACATTGGGCAAGGCCCGGACCAGACCGGTAATCAATTTGCCCTGCTCGGGCGGTAGATTGAAGCTGGTAATCAGGCTGGTCGGCATCTCGCGCAGCAAAGCGGCATTGGCCGTCACAAAGAAATTGACCCTGAAGGAATCCCATTCGACCGCGCGCAGATTGACAACCGGCGCCACCACTTGCGTCCCGGCGATATCAAAAGTCAGCCGGTCGCCGAGATGGATGCCCAGCGTCTTGGCCAAGCCTTCTTCGACAGAGAAACCGGGCTTGTCATCCACCAGCGGCACGCCGGCCACGAGCCGATTATCCTTGCGCAGCGCAGCCCCCCAGGACAGATTGAATTCGCGCTCCGCCAACCGCCGGGCACGTTCGTCAGCATACTGCGCCGGCTCAACCGGCTGGCCATTATGCTGAACCCAGCGTCCGCGGATCATCGGCTGCAACACCGGCACCGCCAGACCTTGGCCGGCAAACAAGACCGCCAGCTTCGCCTGCTGGTCTGGCTGGATATTGATCGCGAAATGATTGGGCACATCGCCGCCCAGGCGATCCTGCCAGGCATGCAGCAAATCCCCCTCCACCACCGTCAGCAGCCAGACGCCCAACAGGCCGGCAGCCAGTGCGCCAAGCTGGGCAAAAGCCAAACCTCTACGACGCAATATCTGCCTTGCCGCCAAGCCGGGCGTCCCGCCGGGCATAAAGCGACGAATCAACAGCAGCACCACCAAGCCGATCCCACCCGCCAGCAGCAAGGCGCCCAGCATGCCGCCGCCCGCATACAGCGCCAGCTTGATTTCGCCGGCCAGCAACCAGAGCAAGCCGGCCGTGGCCAGCGCCAGCGCACACCACAGCATCCAGACCGATGCGGGCGGCGCCAGCTCGCGCCGCAGCACCCGCAACGGCGAGGTGCGCGACAACGCATGCAGCATCGGTCCGGCCCCGCCCAGCAACAGCGCACTGCCCAGGACCGCCGCCAAAACCCAGGCGCGCCAGTCCGGATCGGGAATTACCGGCGGCAAGCGCGACCGCATCAACGCAATCAGCGCGGCTTCCGAACCCCAGCCCAGCAGTCCGCCCAAGGCACTCGCCAGCGCCACCAGCAGCATCAACTGACCGAACAACAGACCGGCAATGCGTTTGCGTGTCGCTCCGAGCGCACGAAGAATGGCTACCTCGTCAAAGCGCCGCGAGGCATAACGCCGGGCCGCAAGCAACATCGCCACCGCGGCCAGGCAGCCGGCCACCAACGCGGAGAGTCGCAGAAAGCGTTCGGCACGGGTCAAAGCGGTATTGATTTCCGGCCGGGCTTCGCGCGCATCTTCCAGCCGTTCGCCACGGCCAAGTTTGGGCTTGACCTCGGCAATCCATGCCGCGACCTGTTGCGGCGTCCCCGCCACCAACAACCGATAACGTGCCCGGCTGCCAAAACCGATCAGTCCGCTGGCAGGCAGATCTGCGGCATTGATCAGCAAACGCGGTTGCGTCCCGGAAAAATCGATCGCGCCATCGGGCTCGCGCGTCAGGATGGCGACCAGCTTCAGCCCCAGATTGCCCACCTGCACCACATCACCGGGCTTCGCATCCAGCAGTGCGGCCAGGCGCGCATCCGTCACCATTTCGCCCCGCGCCGGCACCGTGCCGACCGCACCGGCCGGCGCAAACTTCAACTCTCCCCGCAAAGGATAGGCCGGACTCGCGGCTTTGATCGAGGCTAATGCCGTCAGATCGCCCTTGCGCGCCATGCTCGGGAACGTGGTCAACGCCGCTTGCTGCAGGCCGTGTGCCGTCGCCATCCGGGTATACATTTCCGGGACCGGATGATCGGCCACGATGACTGCATCGGCGGCCAGCAGGCTATTGGTTTCCACCGCAAGAAGACGTTCCATCCGGCTGGCAAGCAGACCCACCGCCGTCAATGAAGCGATCGCTATCGTGACAGCAAAGAGCAGCGTGCGCCAGGCACGGGCATGCAGGTCACGGCGAAACAAGCGCCAGAGCAGGTTCATCATTCACCTGCCTGAACAAATTCAACCATGCGCCCGGCTTCCAGGCGCAGGCGCCAATCACAACGCGCAGCCAGCTTTTCATCGTGCGTAACCAGCACCAGCGTGGTTCCCATCTCGCGATTAAGCTCGAACAGCAGGTTGGCCACCCGCTCGCCCGTGGCGGAGTCCAGACTGCCGGTGGGTTCATCGGCAAACAGGATTTGCGGCCCTGGCGCAAAAGCCCGCGCCAATGCCACACGCTGCTGTTCTCCACCGGACAGCTGGCGCGGGGAGTGATCCATACGATCGCCCAGCCCCACCCGCTCCAGCCATTCCTGGGCTTTCTGGATCATCGCACGCCGATTCATGCCGGGGCGCGGCACAAGCTCAAGCGGCAGCATCACATTTTCCAGTGCGGTGAGATCCGGCAATAATTGAAACGACTGGAACACAAAGCCGGTCAGGCTGGCACGCAACTGTGCACGACCATCCTCGTCCAGCACGCCCAACAATTGTCCGCCCAATTTCACATCGCCACGCGAAGGCACATCCAGCCCCGCCAGCAAGGAAAGCAAGGTGGACTTGCCCGATCCGGAGGCACCCAACACCGCCAGGGTGGAACCTGCCGGTAAATCGAACGAAATTTCGTGCAGAATGTCGAGGGAATGATGCTCGGTTGAAACCGTCTTGCCCAGATTCTGGGCCATCACGAGCGGAATTGAGGATTCAGACATGCGGCGCAATCTCTGGTTAGGGTTATTTTTCTTGGCTTTGCTTCCCAATGCTCAAGCCCGGGAAGCGCCCGTACTACTCATTTTCGGCGATAGCCTGTCGGCCGGTTATGGCCTGCCGGCCAACGCGGCCTGGCCGAGCCTGCTTCAGAACGAACTCGCCCGGCGCACCCCGCCTTGGCAGGTCGTCAACGCCAGCATTTCCGGAGAAACCACCGCCGGTGGCTTGACCCGTTTGCCGGCCACGCTGAAAGCACACAAGCCCAGGCAAGTCATTCTGGAACTGGGCGCCAACGACGGCCTGCGCGGCCTTCCCATTGCCGACATGGAAAAAAATCTGGCCGGCATGATCCGCACCATCCAGGCCAGCGGCGCCAGCGTGCACCTGATCGGCATGCGCATGCCCACTAACTATGGCGCGGATTACACCGGGAAGTTCGCCGCCGTGTATGAAAAACTGGCGCGCGAATACAAGACTGGCTTCACCCCTTTCCTGCTTGCGCCGATCATCAATCGACCCGAGCTGTTCCAGGCCGATGACATGCATCCCACCGCAGCCGCAGGACCGTTACTGATGCAGTTAGTCCTGAAAGATTTGAAACTGAAATAACAAAGGGGACTTTCGTCCCCTTCCTTTGATTACTTCACCATATCGGCCGGGCCATCCGGCTCGATTTCCACCAGCTTGACCACCTGCACCACGCCTTTGACCTTGCTGGCAGCACGCGCGGCACGATCAATAATGGCCGGCTTGGAAAGCCCCATCAGGTAAACCACCTGGCGCTCGGTCACGACCATGATGTGAACTGCCGAAGAATCACCGGCTTCAGCCAGCACCGCCGTTTTGACACGGGCACCGAGCTGGCTATCGTAGAGTCGATTCATCGTGGACGATGGCAGTGAAACAATGACCTCGTTGAAGACCCTGCGTGGCTTCTGGTTCATCTGATTGGCAAATTGCTCGATTTGCTTCTTGGCGGCTTCATCTGGCACCTCGCCGGTCAGCAAGACCAGATCATTGAATACACTGACATTGACGTGAGCACGTTCTTTATAGGTATCGATGATTTTGGCTTCGAGCTGGGCATCCAGATCGAAATCCGCCTTGATAACTTCGGGTCGGCGCGGATCAGAACCCACCCACAAACCCATTGCGGCGCCACCCGCGAATATCAGCGGGACACAGGCAGACAAACACGAAGCGGCAACCAGCGCCGCAATCAGCTTCTTCATTTCACTCTCCTCCGAGTAACATGAAATCAACCGCATCGCACAAAGCGTGGATGATGGTGATGTGGACTTCCTGCACACGGCAGGTACGTTGAACCGGTACGCAGAGATGGACATCGTCGCCGGCCAGCAGTTCACCGATCTGCCCGCCATCGCGGCCGGTCAGCGCAATCACGCTCATCCCGCGATCATGCGCGGCATGAATGGCAGCAATCACGTTGGCCGAATTGCCTGAAGTGGAGATCGCCACCAGGATATCGCCAGCGCGTCCCAGCGCATGCACTTGCTTGGAAAAAATAAGATCGTAATCATAATCGTTGGAGATCGCCGTAATCGCCGACGTATCCGTGGTCAAGGCAACCGCCCCCAGCCCCGGCCGTTCGCGCTCAAAGCGACCGACCATTTCAGCGGCAAAATGCTGTGCATCCGCCGCTGATCCACCATTGCCACAGATCAGCAACTTGCCATCGGCAACCAGCGTGTGCACCATTTTTTCAGCGGCTTGCGTCATCAAGGGCGCCAGCGTTTCCATGGCCACCTGCTTGGCGGAAATGCTTTCGGCAAAATGTTGCTGCATACGTTGGGTCAAATCCATTCTTTTCCTTCCGGCGTCACCAGGACGCATCTATACAGTTTTTCAGCCACTCGGTTTTCGTTCCATCCATACAGATGGCATCGAAACGACAGGGCGGAATGACTGGCAATGTTTGCAAATAGGCCTGTGCGGCAGCAGTGAGTTTAGCGCGTTTTGTCGCGCCAATACTGGCTGCCGCTCCACCATAACCGTTTGAAGTGCGCTGGCGCACTTCGATAAAAACCAGGGTATCACCCTCACGGGCAATCAGATCAAGCTCACCACAGCGACAGGACCAGTTACGCGCCACGATGCGCAAGCCCTGTCGTTGCAGGAACTGCGCGGCAGCATCTTCGGCCGCAGCGCCGCGTAAATTCACTGCACCACCGCAGGTTGCGACGCATCGGCAGGGATTGCTGGCAGTGCGCCGCGCGGCATGGCGGTCACTTCGGTGAGTGAGCGATCAATCACACCGTCCGATCCCAACTCCAGCCATCCGGTCAAGCCATCCACGGCAGCAAACTGCTCATGCTTGGCCAACAGTTGCGCCAACCACCAGGCATCCACCCCCACGGCAAACAACCGCTCTTCATCGTTGGAAACCACCCGCTGCCGCGCATAGGCTGCATATTCGGGCGAATCGGGATTCGCCAACCACGGCATATCCACATAGTGCACACCATACAAATCGACAGAAACGGCACGCCCAGTCACTAGCTGGGAAGTGCCATACAGCTGGCAACTGGTCGGCAAATAAGGGCGTATCTGGCTGGCATGCCGGCCATCGGTGGCAAAAAATACCGCATCCGCGCCTTTCAATTGCGCTTGAAGATCGCCGGCCTGAGCCCGTGCATCATAGACTTCCATCACCGGCGGCTCGGTACCTGTTTCCGCGCGCCAGGCATCGACAAATGCACGACGCATCCGCTGCGAAAGCGGCCCATCCGCCTGCAACACAACCGGCGCAGCCACTTTCTGGATGCGCATCATCTGCACGACCTGCTGCACCTCGGATTCAATCGGCAAACCAAAGCTATAGAGATTATTGCGGCGCAAAGTGGTTTCATCGAAAGCATTCAGCGCCAGCACGGGAATATTCAACTCGGCAGCATCCGCCAGATAGTTCGTCGAATTGCGCGTCAGCGGGCCAATCACCGCAGCCGCACCCTGACTTTGCGCCTGATTGAACGCGGTCAGGGTTTCTTCTTCCGCATCACCGACATCGAACATACGCAGCGGGTAGCTGGTGGCACGACCATGCACCTTTTCCGCCGCCGACAAACCAGCCTTGATCGTATCCACCGCCAACTTGAAAGCTTTGCTATTGCTCTTGCCGGGAAGGATGACCGCAATAAACGGCGTCACCGACTCGGCAAAGGCAGTACTGGCGCAGGCCAGACACGCCCCGTATAGTACGGCTGCAACGCCAAGCTTTCTTAAGCGCTTGCCCCAACTCTGCTTGTTACCCAGGAGAACACCAGCGTGCATCACGAGCTCCAGCCGATCAATAAGTCCACATTATATGTGGTGGCCACGCCGATCGGTAACCTCAATGACATGACGCCACGCGCCATCGATATCCTCGGGCAGGCCGATCTGATCGCTGCAGAAGATACGCGGGTGACCGGCCAACTGTTGAAACACTTTGGCATCAGTACGCCCATGATCAGCCTGCGCGAACACAACGAGCGCAGCATGGCGGAAAAACTCGTGGCCCGCATGCAAGCAGGCGAAACCATTGCCCAGGTATCCGATGCCGGCACGCCCGCCATCTCCGACCCCGGCGCCGTACTGGCCGCGTGCGCCCATGCCGCAGGCATCCCGGTCGTTCCGGTCGCAGGCGCATCAGCGCTGGCCACCGCGCTCAGCGCCGCCGGCTTTACCGCACCACACACCCTGTTTTACGGCTTTCTGCCGCCCAAGACCAAGCAACGTTGCGATACCTTGACCAGCCTGAAAGACGCCCAATGGGTCACCGTTTTCTACGAAGCGCCCCACCGCATCGTGGATAGCCTGGACGACATGGTCACAGTTTTAGGCCCGGACCGACAGGCTGTGCTCGCCCGCGAACTCACCAAAACCTACGAAACCATCCGCCGAATGCCGCTTGCCCAACTGGCGGAATGGGTGAAATCCGACAGCAACCAGCAACGCGGCGAAATTGTTCTGGTCATCGATGCGGCACCACCGGTAGAAGCACAGGAGAGCTCAGAATACGACCATGTTCTCGCCCCGCTTGTAGCCGAACTACCGCTGAAACAAGCGGTGGCACTCGCACAGAGCATCACCGGCGCCGCGCGCAACCCTCTGTATGAGCGCGCACTGATTTTGAAAAAAACGTTGGAAAATTGAAGCAAACACACTTGCCAGTCGAGCATCTCTCATGGATAATCCCGTTCCTCTGCCCGGGTGGCGAAATCGGTAGACGCAGGGGATTCAAAATCCCCCGTTGAAAGACGTGTCGGTTCGAGTCCGACCCCGGGCACCAGTAAATACAAGGGTTTAGGCCAATAAGGTATACGCCAGTATACTGGCCTATACCTAAATTTACCCTTCCAAGTTGACCAGATTTGACCAAACACCCCACCACACATGACCGAGACGAACAGGTCCGGGATAATTCGGTATACCTTTTTTTTGACGCCGCAAAAAAATTTGTTTAGTCTTCTACTCGTCAAGCAAGTAGCGCTGGTGATGGTAGGACGGTAAACACCTACCATCAGGAAACGGGGTAGCCAGCGAGAAAAGTGTGCAATCAAGCAATAGCACAAGACTAAATCTGCAAGCTGCGCGTGTCTGAGCGAGCCTCGCCTAGTGACAAGTAGTTGTCGTAGCTGTCGAACTGCATGTGAGATCCCGCTGCCGCCGTTCGACGCGGAACCTGCCATAGCGATGGCAGAGGCCACGACAAAATACACCATTCGTTTGTCCCCGGAAGTTTATTGCTTTTAACGGCTTGCGCCGTTCATTGTGAGAACTTCCAATGGATACTCTAGATATCGTCTTGCGTCAGTCCAAAGGCGCCCTTCTTGTCCCACTCAAAACTACCGCAGATTTAATCGGCCTCGAAGCGCAAACACTGAGAAATCAGCTTAGCGAGGGGAGATGTGCATTCTTACCAATCAAAAAGAAAAACAAATACGAACGAACCCTTTTTGACGCACGAGACATCGCTCATTACATTGACGCTCGCCGCAGCGCCGGCACACCGGAACAAAAAAGAGGAAGACCGACAATTAAGGAACGGAGACAAGCGCAAGAAGCGGGCTTGACCGTTCAAGATTGGCGTCGACATAACTCGCATTCGTGAGCGGATGGCAAGATGCAATCTACAGCGAATGGTGCCGCCGCGGTATGCGCGCTGGCAGAAAAATTAGCCCTGCGAAATCAGGGGCGGGGTCAACAAAAGATCTCTCATGCTTCTTCTCTTGCCTCACCTCCACCGAAAGTTCCGCAACTTCTACCTTGGCCTGCCGCAGCGCGGGGTGTGCCAAATGTATTTCTACGATCAGCCTTATTTGGGATAGTCCAGAAAGGCGCACGCACATGCCTTGAGCTACAGGAAATTTACGCGCAAGGCGGGATTTCAATTCTCTACACAGGGGCGCGGCTCGACCAAGGCGACCTCGACACATGGGAAACTGTGCTGCTCATTGTCCAGCGTCAAGCGCTTGGGGATTTGTGCCGTGTTACCGCGTACCAAATGCTGAAGTTAATGGACAAAGCTGACACAGGTGGGAATCGTGACGTACTAGAAAAAAGGCTTGCCCGCTTAAAAGCCACCGGCTTAAGCGTAAAAGTTGATCGATACAGCTACATGGGGAGTTTAATCGACGAAGTTTACAAGGACGATGAAACGCGGGAATACCTAATCCGATTGAACCCCAAGCTGTGCGCCCTCTTTGAAAAAGACCGGTACACTCTAATTGATTGGGCTGTGCGTCGCCAACTCGACGGTAAACCCTTGGCTCAATGGCTGCACGGTTACTACAGCAGCCATGCAAAACAATATTCGATAAAAGTGGAAACACTCCACAAGCTCTGCAGCAGTGAGGCCGAGTTACGTCGATTCCGGCAAACATTAGGCAAAGCACTAGCCGACGTAAAAATGGCAAGTGAAATCTACGGTAAAGTGTTTAACTCTGAAATTCGCGGCAACCTTGTGCACGTTGATAAGGAAGTAAGCGGAACGCAGCGTAGGCACTTAGCCAGAAAGCGGAAATCCGGCAAGCCCCCCCCTAATATGCAACATATTTTCGCATCGGATACCGTCACAGCAAGTGCAGGCGTACCGTCGTAGCGGGTGCACTTTACCGTCGCAGCAAGTGCACTTTACCGTCGCAGCAGGTGCACTTTACCGTCGCAGCAGGTGCTATATCCACAGGCACAATATACCGCCAACCCGCATCAGTGCTTGATTTAAACGCTTGCTGAAAACCAATCTAATCTGATTTTAATCTTTATAAATCACACGGCAACGCGCAATGACCTGCAGCACGGCCTGGGTATTTCCCAGGCCTGTTGCAGCATGGCCCGATCTATAGTGCGCGGAGCACGGCTGTGGTTGGCCGATGTAAGAGGCCACGGATAAACGCCATGGGGCTTGATACCGCCCTCCGGGGGGCCGAGATGGTAGCCGGACTCGCTGGAGGCTCGCCGGGGGCAAGCAGTGGTTTGGGGGAGGTTGGTTTGTGGAGATTTTCAAATCGCAGCTCAAAAAAAGGGGTATCCGTTTTTGGGTTGATATACCCGGACCATGTAATACCTGTTCTTATTATTGAGATTTTCCGAGGTTTAGCCTCCACAAGAATCCCTTAATCTTGAAAATCAAACCGGAACCCCTATATTAAAAGTGGTCATTTCAGTCAAACTATCGGAATATTTATGACACATGCGTATATTGAACATCGCCCTAAATCGGAAGATAACGGGGCGGCAGCCATCGGCCACGTTGTTATTGTGGACGGCAAACAAATCAAAACAACCATTACGCAAAAAGCGGCGGCTGATTGGGCGCTTTCTCAAGGGTACACGGTACATGTAGCGCGTGAGCGGCATCTACAAGACCGTGATCAGCCCGCGCACTGGCGGGTTTATAACGGAAATTGATTTCCTGGCATAAGGAAGACCCCATACCTAAATATGGGGTTTTCTTTGCCTGTTCCTCCCGTGAAATTTTCCGAGGACACACGCGGGTTCAACCGTGAACGTAGACCTCGGAGGAGCAACGCAGCTCGCCAGGTTTGTCTTGAACTCTGCGATTAATAACCCTTCGATCCTCGACGTTGCTAAGCAAAAATAGGACGAAAAAGCGGAGATTGTCCGGGAATCACGGACAACTGATTTGATGATTAAACGGAAAAATAATGCAGACAACTTTTGATATGCCCCCAACGGGAGCGGGCCGGATCGCCTATCTTGTTTACCTCATTGACGGCGAGAAGCTGCCTCGCAAAGTGACGACGGGTCCTGATGAGAATGCTAATTCAGCGATTGAGCGCGAGCTAGTGCGGATTTGGGGTATCTCAGTTATGGACATGATTATTTTAAAGGTCGGCAAGCAATATCAATTTGCTTTCGCTGACGGCAACGTCAAAACAGTGACAGTTCTTTAAATGACCGGAAAGGCCTAGTAGGTCGGCCAGCCATAGGTAAAGAAAGGTAACAAAAGATGGGTGAGGCGGCACGTCGTAAGAAGGGAATCTCAGAACTTAAGAATAGGAATGAGGCATGGCTAGCATCTCTTTCTTTGGGAGAAGAGCGGATCATTGCTGAGGTGGCCCAGACAACCTACGACAAGATCGTCAGCATCATGGGAATGACAGAAGGCTGCTACAACCTCGCCTTCTTCTTGCATGAGCATTTGCGCCGTAAACATGACGTACATCTCGATATCATTGTGGGCTGGATCAACGATGGCGAATGGGACGGGGCAGCCTCCCATGCTTGGGTCGAATACCACGGTAAAAAAATCGACATCTCAGCCCATATGACATCGCACCCTGAAATACAGCTGTCAGGCGACCTGATCATTCTTGACCACGTCGTTAAACAAGGCATGGTCAGTTATACCTACTGGCCGATCCTGCCTAACGCAGCTGCCGAAGTGTTAGAACGCATGGGGCGTGAAAATCTGGATTTAGCCGCAGTCATTGCTCACAAGGGAAAAGAGCATCAGAGAATCTCCGAACTGGCGAAGACGCCGCAAGGGGTAGCCACATACTTCAGCCAAGCCCCTTCTAACATCAATTACGACGCCCTCGCACGGGTAGTGGGCTAGCCGGCGCGTGAGACGGAAAAGCCGATTGGACTGGTGCAACGACAGAACAACGAAGTAAAGGAAAACCATGAGTGACAAGAAAAATCATCAGGATCTGCTACGAGATTTGATTACACATATTAGAGAGAATGAAATTCCGTTCTATCGCAAAGAGGCGAACGCGCACTATGCAGGTTGGCACGTGTTCGTAGCACTGTCCATATTGCTTTCGACAGCGGCAAGTCTCATTGCCGCATTGGTACCAGCCGAACAACTGAAAGAACCTTTGATCCGTGGTCTTTTGATCGCGCTCCCGATTCTTGGCACCACTGTTACGGCATTCATGCGTAGTTTCAGTTTCCATGAGCGTGAAAAGAATCGTGAGGTTGGCCTGATCGAGGCAGAACGATTGTTACGAAAGGTTGAAAGTAAGTTCGCAAACGCAAATAGCGAGGAGGAGTACCAGAAAGCATTTCTCGAAGCGACTGATGATCTGGCCAAGTTAAGTCACGACCAACATGTGCTCGATGTGGCGACCCGCAAGGGAATTCAGATACCCGCAATAGGTACCTCACGTTAATTCGGAAAAGAAAATGGATACCGAAGCACATTTGAAAGCATCTGCTGCTGCTTACAATGCGGCCCACCAACAAGGGAAGATTCGCGTGTTACGAAAAGTAGCGACTGAGCAGCATGCCGTTGTTGTTGCTGTCTTGAGAGAGATTGGCACAGAACATGCGCTGCATGACGATGCCTTGCAATTGTTGATTGATATTCGCATGGCAGTACCCACGACTCGCTTTGTGTGACCAGCGGAGCGGAAAAAAACCAGGGCAAAACCATGATGAAATTTGTTGGCGGTGACCCACTTTGGCGGGCGCCCGATAACACCCATGTGCTAGGGCGCGACGTGTTTGAAGGTGTTGTTGAAATCACCGAGGTCGCTAGGCCAGCTCGTGCTTCCAACGAAGTGCTCTAGCCAAGGGAAAAACAGCCATAACGATGACCACAATCCTTAGCAAGATCCCAGATAGCGCCAGGCTGGTTGAAGCGTCTGCGACCATGACCTGCAGCAATATCACAGGTTAGCGGACAATCTGGTTTTGTGATGCCGTATCAGGAAAATCCTTCATGGTTGTGTTATCACAACAAGAAACCGCTGACCTTAGCGCAAAGCTAATTTAATTCGGAAAATTACCATGACACAGTCTGCTTGGACCCGCGACGGACGGCCAGTGGATGCGGCCACTATCCCCAGTAGCGATTGGGAGGCGTTGAAGCAGGCGGCACAGCTCGGAGACTTCGTGATGCCTTGTTGCAAGGCACCGGCTGTACTCAAGACGAGCATCAATGGATTGCCTTTTTTCGCCCACCTCGCGGATGAGTGCGCCACCGCTCCCGAGACGAAATGGCACAAGGCTGGCAAAGCGGCAGTACTGGCCGCGTTGAACAGCCTCGGTATAGAAGGCCGCGAAGAGGTGCCGGGCAGATCACCAAGCGGCGACAAGTGGGAGGCGGATGTTCTCTTCTCTGCCCGCAGCCGCACTATCGTGATCGAGCTGCAACGCTCCTACCAGCATCTTCGCGACTTTACACGCCGCCAAGAGAGATACACGGCATCGGCCGTTGAGTGTTATTGGTTAGTTCGCAAGGAGATGTTCATCACCTTGGGAAAGGCCACATCACGCCTGCGTTTAAAGCGTGACTTCGGCAACGTGTTCCCGTCTGGAGGCATCGGCACCGGCATGCTTATGGAGCTGCCGGTGGCTATGTTGGACACCAAAGGCGAGCAGTTGGTCCTTTTTGGTGGGGCCAAGACCGCGACGGTGCAGGCGTGGCTGGTGGGCATTCTAAACGGCACCTACCAATACCGGGGCGGCTCCTGGAACCTTGGTTGAACGCACCCGTTAGGTTGGATGAGCGTTTGGCCGAAAAATAACTGGAAAGAAGCGAGGATGTTATGAAGGATCGACTTGAAGCGGCCTTAGCGAATTATGCGCAGCTCCGCAAGGACAGAATCAGCAACTATGTCTGCAAGCGCGAATGCGTATTCCGCTGAATCTGGACACCGATTCCCCACGCATTCCAGTGCAAACTGGACAGAGAGCCGAAGAAAAAGCAAAAAATTGGCTTGCAGGGCACGGGTAGACGTTAATGTACGATGTGTTGGATTTGGCTTTTAGGGGTAAGTATTCAAGCGGCGAAGCGCCAAGACAAGAGGTCAAAGCCCCGGAGGGGCAGTCCAGTCAGCGAATAAGCCCGCAGGGCGCGACTCGCTGACTGGATTGAGCACGGGGAGGCCGAGGGCCGTGCAATGCTTCAAGTCTTGTTTCGTATCGCGAGAACAAACGTTGTGATTGCATTTAAAACATCTGGCAACAAAAACAATACAATACAATACAATACAATACAAAACTCATGCATGATTTTCTCCAATGACATGCGCACAGCCAGACAATAAAACGAAAATCGGCATCACTTCACGGTGAAAACAACAAAAAGCGGTGTATTTGAGCTCAAGCGAATTTCGATTAAATTCCGTCCCCGCGTGTAATGCTGCTTTGTCCTCCCATCCCTTCAAGCTGAGTGCTTTGTTTTCCTGCCTCGCTTTGTTCGCCCCGTCGAGCATCCATAGCAGAATGTAAGCTGTGTTTTGCCTGTGCTGACCTAGATGCCTGTGCTGCTAAAGCCATTCTTGCTTGTCCGCTCGCGCCGCGTTCAACTCGGGCCGCACCGCTCGATTCCCCCAAGTCGCCTGTTCCAGCGCTGACCCATCGTAAAATTCGATCTGGCAGTACTTGAGGCAGCGAGAAGATCAGCATCAGCACCGACGAAACCAAAAAGGAGTACACAATCAAAAGGACGGCGATTGTGAACAGTCCGGTCATTGAGTCGGTTTGAACTACGCGAAAAGCGATCACAAAAGACCAATTTATATAATGCATAACTGGACTTGCCATTCCTAAGCTAGCGACAAGACCTAAAATCATCAACGATGGTCTAAAAAATACCGACAGCAGCAACAAATAACCTTGCTGCTGCCCACCGATGAAGCTGTCATTCGACTCCGGCGTCATGTGCATGACACACCACAACGACGAGGCCGCGACGGCCTCTACAACAGTGATTAGCCAGCCGACTACGCCAAGTGCGAAGATAAAAAAAGGCACAAGCGGAATCCAGATCGATAAATAATAGCCAGCGTAGAGAATCGTTTGAACTGGCACGCTGATCGCAGACCAGAGCTCACTTAGCAATGTCGTTGCGCCTGCCAATGCGCCCACGCCAATCGATAGCCCGCCGACTGTGAGTGCACCTGTGACCACATTTGAATTAGCGGCCTTTGCCGTCTCCAATAAGCCCGTCAGTACGCCCGCAAGGGCTGCTTTTACAACAATTAATGTTTGACCGATCACAATTAACCAATCCCCGATGTCCTTCAATTGCATCACGGGGTCGCCACCATCACGACCGAGGTATGTGACAACGCCACTGACTGCGGATTCAGTCACGGACCGGTTAAAATATGTATTAATTCTCTCTTTGACGCCGTTGCCGTTGTTGCCGAAATCGGCAGAAGAAAAATCAGAACGAAGCGTAGGCATTGTCGGCTTATCCTGATTCATTTGTGCTTGTATAGCAGTAGCATCTACCCCCTTTTCAATCAATACGGAAACGACAGAATTGTATTTGTCCATCGTAAGTTGTGCGGCTTGTAACATCTCACCGCTTAATACGTCAGACAAATTTCCGGAGCTATCGGTGTATATTGGGGTGCTGCTGGTTGCTGCTTGAATTGAATCTTTAATTCTTGATAGTTCACGATGCCAGCTACCGGCCCAAATCCAGCCACCGGCAGACAATGATTTAGTGACTGCCCCGGTGTCATCCGTGACCTTCTTTATTTCGGTATCCATTGCCGCTTGAATTTGAGACTGAACAGAATTAATTAAGGTGTTCAGCTCTGACGCTTTCATGTTGCCGCCGTTATCATCCTCTACTATTTTTATAACCCGCTGTGCAAAATCATCAACAGCTCCGCCATTTGAGAAAATAGCAGATATAAATTTATAGCGAAGATTTGAAATTGTTACTTGAAGCTCTTGGCTAACCTGCTGGACGCCAGTTGAATTACTGCTAGGGTTTAATGGATTAATATAGGATGAATTAATAGGGAAAGACGTGCTGTAGTTAACACTGCCACATAATTTTTCACTGGATGGCCAATTCTGGTCTTTATATGAAAATCTGGTGGTGTATATAGTCCTATCTGGCAGTGTTTTTTTAAAATATTCTTGAATGAGTTGTAGATTGATCGGCGTCATCGTGCCGGCCATCGTTTGATTGATAGATTTATTGACGGCCGCACCGCAAACTTTCATTTTTACGGCCGCGATAGTTAAATTACGAAAACTCTGATCTTGCGCGATATTTATCAATGCGCTTTCGACAATACCGTTATTCACGACGACATCAACAACTCGGCTCCACATTCCGGATGCGAGGCCAACCGACCACAAGACCACGGTTAAAACCAAAATTTGAATCCCAGATAAACCTGCAGCGGTTGGTATTAACAAGGCCGAGGCGCTGATTGAACGGAGCGGAGTGAAGAAGGTCGACCACTTTTTGCCGAGGGCTTGGCCATCATTTGCTGTGTTTGCGACTCCAAACACCGTGACGAATGACAGGATCATGGCGCCAAAAAACAGCACGCCGGAATTGAAGTACTGAAACGCTGCGGCAAGCATCAGTGAATTAGCGCTCGGCACTGACAGGCTGGTGCCAAGGATGTGATCAATCACCGGGCCGAAAATTTGGCGAAGCATCAACACGGCCGAATCGTCCGGAGAAGGCGTGAAGGGCATAGACATAGCCATTATTTTTTCCCCAAGTTTGTTGTTCTGCTGTTGCTGCGCGCCGTTCTTCTTCTAATCACCGCCGCCGTGCATTGTTGGGTGCACGAGCTAGGATCAAAGTCATTTTTTGTATTAGATGACATAGGTTGCCCGAACAAAACATGCTTTTTCATAGGTTTGTATCCAAGTGCATTCTTGTGCATTCAATGGCAACAGATGTCATCTGAATACAATCAATAGCGAACAGGTGTTTACATAGCCGAAGCGGCTTCACAGGCTGCGACAGGTTTGATAATTACTTCGCGTGCTAGCCGCTCGCCTTCTGCTTTATTCCCGTACTGAACTGCCATATTTATCTGTTGCTTGAGCGGCTCACCGGCCGCGTTTGCGGCTGCCATACAGCGCGCCCTAGATGTTTCTTCCTTGGCTATAAATGCCCGTGTGATCTCTTGATTACTCAGTTCTTCTGCGTTTGTAACGGTTGCAGAAACGCACAGGATTATCAAAATTAATCGCATTTTTTCCCCATTGTTAGTGATTGAACTCGATTTCTTGCCGTTGGTTACGCCGGATATGCTCGATTGTTTCGTCCCAATCCTTCTGCTCTTGATCAAGTTGCCGTTGTTCCTCTTTTGCGTGTTGATCGCGTTTCGCTTGGGCATTGCGGGCCAGCAGAAAAAAGTTATCGAACCGGTGCCGCTTAGTGTCCGGCTGGTCGGTTTCCTGTACCTCCAGCTCTTGTTGATCTTCTGGGCCGTTGTTTTCCATTACTTCCTCCGAAAGTGCGGAAATTGCACGTAATGCGGTGTGGCTCGGCCCTTGGCCGCAGCCCCTCGATACAGGCAAACAACTTGTCCCGGCGCGAGTTGACCCAGTTGGTGCGGCTCAATGACGTTCACACGCTCCCGACTTTTGCTTGTTGAACTGCCTGCGCCCTTGGTGCTAGTGGATTGGGATTCCTTGATCCGCTCGGTGGTGCCCACGAGTTTGGAAATCAGCTCGCGGGTTTCTTGCTCGTTCAGGCGGAATGCGATCTGTACGTCTGCTGAGGCAAAAAATATGGATGTCGCACCCCTGCCGTAGCGTCTGTCCATCTGTTCGCAGGTTTGGAAATACATCCAGAGCGGGATGTGTCGAGAGCGAATTGTGTTCAGTTTTTCAGGCAAGCCGGGAATCGGCGGAATATTCCCCAGCTCGTCAAGAAACAGAGCCACCGGTTCGCGTTGTCCAGAAGTGTCAATCAAGGCTGTCAACAATCCTGTAGACATAAAGGCCAGCAGTGGGCCCAACGCATTGATTTTTGATTCCTCGAATTGAAGGAACAACGCCACAGGCTGGGCACCCTTGCCCAGCTCGCGGGCAGAAAAATCCGAATATCCAAGCGCAGACTGAACGCCGGGCAGGCCCAGATAATCGAGCGTTCTCAAGCATCCCGTTAATCCTTGCAGAATCAGCGGATCAGGCTTCGCACCAGACAAGCCAGCGGCAATTCGTCGGGCGATGCGGGCGGCAATGGGACTGGGTGAGCGGCCCAGCATGTCAACGAGATTGATTGGCTGTGACTCTGACGACAGCATATTGAATGCTGTGGGCAGACTTCCGCCCGGCTGGCTCTTGACGTGGAATACAGCTGCCTTGAGCCAGTCCCGTTGCGCTTCGACAAAAGGGGCTTCCTTGGCGTCTCGGATCGGCAGCAACGAACTGCACAGCTCGGTGATATCGGTTTCGTCCTCGATGTCGTCTAAGGGGTTCCAGTGTTCACTGTTCGGATCGTCTCGGGCTGGATTGACACGCAAAACACGATAGCCAGCGGCTTTTAGTGATGGTTCAAGGATGTTATGCAGTTCCGGCTTCATATCCACGGCCGCAAACGATAGTGAAATTTGCGTGGCTTGCAGTATCTGGTTCAGCAAAAACGCGGTTTTGCCGGTACCCGGCGGGCCGATCACTAAACCTCGGTCTTCGATAGAAACGTGAAAGGGTTTACCCCTGAACTTTCCAGCGAAGATGCGGGTTTTCTCTCGCGTTCCGCGTGATAGCAGTTCTGCGGCGGCGGTATCGCTGGATATATCGCGAGGGCCGCCGCGTGACCAACGCAGGCGACACGCGAAGTAAAAAATGATCGAAGTGGCAGCGATGTACAGCATGGGCGTGGCAATAGAAAGCCAACGCAAGTCGCTAGGCCAGTACTGCCACGGCCAGCGGCGAGCATAAATCACGATGTCGCGCAGGGTGACATCGTGAATGGTCGCAAGTGCTTTCAGCCCAACGAGGCTGAGAAGCACCGCGAGTACTAGGCCGAGCCATGCGGCCAGCCCGGCGGTTTTTATTTTGTCGAGCATGCGAGATGCCTTTCTGTCGCCATTGGCGACGGTTTTAACGCGAAGCGTCTCTACCGCACAAAGCGAGGTAGTGACGCTTCGGCTGGGGTTAGACGCAGGGCGGGTTAGCGAACAAAAAAAATAGTGATGGACAAGAGCATTACATGCTAAAGTCAAATCGTCAAATAAAAACATCAATATAAACAAATACATACGATAGAAATCGTTATATTTTTTTATATGAATTTGGATGTGTTTTCTTATTTTTTTTCTTACTCGGCTCGCTTGAGTCGACCGAGAAAGGACAGGAAAAAATGGGCTTTTTTGGAAATGACGACGAGAAGGTCGCGGAAATTGTGGCTTTGCAGAATCAGTTAATGGAGAGCGACGCGCGGCGTAAAAAATTGGCTGCTGCGCTGGTCGAGGAGCGCAAGCGATCCGAGGCGCTGGGGATTGAGTTGGGGAAGGCCGTGGCTGAACTGACGGCCGCCCGCCGTGCCGTTGCGAAGGCGAGGAACCGGCAGAAGGCCAGCGTAGAGCGGGCTAATCGGTTCAAAACCAAGTTGGACAAGGCTTCTAGCTCGACTCAAGTTTCATAGTTTTTATCTTTTTTCTCTAAAAAAGATCACTTCTCCAAGTGTGTGTCCCTAGAACCATGCAACACAGGTGTTTGGGTACGTGGAGTGAAAGGCGATAAGTCCAGCAAGGCCAGAATTTGAAGCAGGCAACGTCGGCGCGCAGCAAGGCATCCAACGCAGTTCATTGAAAACGTGGGTTTTGATAAAGGAAAAATGAGAAATGGAAAAGCAGTACGAAAAAGGCAAGCTCTACCAGTGGAACGGGCATGAGTTTGTCGAACTGGAGCCATCCGGAGAATTAAAAATTCCGGTGACTGAAGAAGCAGTGGCGGCAATCAAAGCGACCCGCAAGGCAGCTCAGATTGTCATTGGTATGCGACCTGAGTTGTCGCTAGTTGCATCGGCGATGATTCTAGAAGCCGCGCAAATGCCCGCCATTGCTGAGTCCGTGAAGTCATATGGTCAACGTGTTTACAACTCCGTTGTCAATGCGAAGACAGATGGCGACAGTCAGAAGCAGCAACAAGAAGCACCGGCAGAAGCTCACGCCAAACCGGAACAGCAGTCTACCTCCTCGTATCTGTGATGACGCCCACAGGCGCAGGCGATGACGCGGACTGACGCATCAGAAGTAGCAGTAAAGGCCTCCATCAAGAGGCATGCCGGGATACCACGGTTTTCCGGCCACCTTCCGCAACTCGCGGGTTGCGAAACTTTGATTCAACACTTACCGATTATGAAAAATATCCTCGTAAAAGAACTAGTACAGCTCTGCGACCGTAATCGGGATGGGAGCTTTTCGACTCAGGCGGCCCGCAAAGACATTCTAGTTCTCGTGGGTAAACAGCTTTTGCAAGACGGATACCGCAACCTTGGAAGTCAGCATCTGAAGCCGAAACACGTCACACACCTTGTTGAACGCTGGAAAGAAGAGGGTTTAACCGGCGCGACGATAAAAAACCGCATGTCGCATCTGCGTTGGTGGTCTGAAAAGATCAACAAGGCGAGCGTGATTCCCCGGACAAATACTGCGCTCGGAATTGAGCGTCGGCGATATGTAACAAATCGCAGCAAGGCCCGAGAAGTCACGGCGGATGAACTCGACAAGATTAAAGATGAACGTCTTCGCGTATCAATCGAATTGCAACGGGCCTTCGGATTGCGCCGTGAAGAGTGCCTGAAGTTCCAGCCCTCTTATGCGATGGCTGCGGCCCCCGACAAAATTCAGCTCAAAGCCCAGTGGTGCAAGGGAGGCAGAGCCCGTGCCATCCCCATCCTCACTGACTATCAACGAGACGTCCTCGCTAGAGCGATGGTCTTGGCCGGATCGGGGTCGATGATCCCGTCGAATCAAAGTTATATCGAACGATTGAAACAATATGAAAACGCAACAAACCGGGCCGGCATGTCGAAGTTGCATGGCCTGCGCCATGAGTATGCACAAAACCGCTATCGAGAGCTAACCGGCTGGGACGCACCGGCGAGAGGAGGACTGAAATCCAAAGAATTGACAACTGAACAGAAGGCGCAAGACTTGGCTGCACGACTGAAAATCAGTCAGGAGCTTGGTCATAACAGAGAAGCAATCACCGCAGTTTACCTCGGACGCTGACCAGCGTTTAAAGGTCTTTTACCTCAATCAATACAGGAGATGATTATGCATCAAAACGACATTTTTATGGCATGGGTTGCCGGGCTCACAAAGACCGGCACGGAACAGGAGCACGTCGACAAATTGGTCGATGTGCTGGATTCGCTGCTGTCTTACCCTGCGGCCAAAAATTTGCCGGGACATCGGGATTACGCTTTGCGATTGGATGCGGCGAAAAAAGCAGGGTTTGGCGTGGATGATTTAACACATACCCTGATCGATCTATCCATCCAGCTTCAACATGTACCAAAACATAATTCGGGCGAGGATAAAGCCAAAGACCTTCAACGGCAGCTCACGAAGGCCCAACAAATGATCCGGCAATACAAGGCCATGCTGGACGAGGCGGACAGTAAAGGATTTTGGGCTCGAATATTCGGAAACTGAAATAAACTTATGAGGTGTTTATGGGAGTGGAGACAAGAGATGTATCGCAGCTGATCGAGGAGCTTTATGCTAAGCGCCAGTCACAACAGCAGCCACACCAAAGCGAGGACAAACGGGGATTTGATGCCCGTGTGAAGCTCGCTATTGAAATTGGCGAATATCTGAAGCAACAAGAGCCGTGGCGGTACCGTCGTGCGAAGTGAGGCCAAGGAAAAGCCCTGCAATGCAGGGCTTTGTTTTTTCCGCTCAACATATAATCTTTATGCTCCGTATTTCAGCCAAAGAATATTAATGTCTTTTGCAGTAGATTTTGTGAAATTAAGCATATTTTTTGCTTCATATTCTTTGAATACTTCAACACCTTCTTCAATATTCATCGGTATAGATTCACCTGCAGGACCAAATTTTAAATATTCAACGTGCTTTTTCCTGAACTTATCCTTGTACCCCACCCTTAAAAACCTTTCAATATTACTATTCATAGATTTATTATTGGTTAAATATAGATTTTCAAATTCTCCCAAATTTTTATCTAGTAGGTTAGTATTATCAACATCCATGGTGCATATAACCCCTTTATCTTGATTAACTCCAAAGCTAACATTTGGGAAATATTCAGCCAATGGAATTCTTGCTTTCTTTAAGTGCATACTGGGGTCAGGCTCTTGGTTTTTATGCAACAACTGAAGCTCTTTAAGTGAAACAAAGGCAATTTCGTAAGAACTAAATTCGTGCATTTCATCACCAACATTTGAAATAACAAGTCTTTCTTTTCGCCATCTTTTTTCAGAGTCCACATACTCAAATTTTGCTTTAATTTCAGGAAGATGTTGAAGCATGGTTAAATTTTTAGACTCATCAGCTAACGCTAACTGTGCCTTTGCGATTAAATTAGCCTGAACGGACACAACGATCGCCATTACTCCCAATAATATTGAAGTAAAAATCTCAAAGAATATTTTATTTTCTATCAGAAAATTTTTCATTGCACCCCCTGAAAAATATATTTTATTAATTCACCGGCCTGTTAAGGGTTTTTCACCATCCTGCTAAGGCTCATGCGAGCAACTCCTGTGATGCCCAATAATTCAAGGGGCGGCGACCATTAGTGATAAATTCAAAATACGCATATTTTGGCTATAAAAATTTATTGAAAAGTTTTGCTGCATACGTTGGTGATGCTTATGTATTAAGTTTCTCTGCATTTATATCCGAGCTAGCTTTTAGCTGATTAATTAGCCCAGGAAACGTGCCCACCTGGAGTACTAAGTTCGGTAGAACGTCAAGAAATAAGCGAGTGCCATTATAGAAATCACTTGCAATTCTAAGCACTTCCATTTCATCGATCTGGGTTATAGATTGGTACTGTAAAAGAGCATCTTGGTCTCTATGAGCAATAGTGGCATTACGTAAAAACGCAAATTTATTTTGCGCATTTTTCTGTGCACCACGAATGGATCGGAGCGCCTGCGTAGCTTGGCGTTTAGCCTCTTCAGAAACGCCTGCATTCTCAAGCGCGGACCGTAATTTACCACCTGCCACTTTATCCATATCTAGTTCGTGAATTGTGAGAAGAATAATTCTGGAACAAAGCGATCGCTTCCATGGGTCTGGATGTGTAAGTGCATCTATTTTGACAGACTGAATATCTCTATCGGCAATAAGAAAGAAAAGACCAAGGTTTAATAGAACAGCTGACGACTCAAATCCATATTTTCGATTTTTAGCTATCTGTTTCGCAAACTCACTAAGTATGATCGCTACAGCCCGTTTTCTTTCTCGCTCTTTAAAATTAAGTACTCGTCGCATGATGAACCGCGACACCCGTTTTGCGTATCTGAACATTTGCAGGCGGATATACCTCTCGATAAGACGGGGCTCCTGTTGCAGTAGCTTCTTTTGCTCAATTTTCATTTAGTGCTTATTCAAGCTGCCCCACATAGAGCTAACCAGCACTGCGCGGCTTTATCGCACAGCGTCCAGGAGATGATGGGCTAGGCTCCTTAATAGAGGCCGAATTCATTTCTGTCTATGTCACATTTGGCGGTACACAGAAGATTTTCGACAATATCGTGCCCAGCGACCTGCTGTACGTCGTGGACTATCTCTTGGGTGGCAGTGAATATGTCGCCGACACCAAATCCGCTCTTGGAAATGTAGATTCGGTACTCGCCCGATTCTTGAACCTGATACACGAAAAGCTCGTAGTCGTTACCTCGTGCACTATGATGCGCCTTCTTGATTGGAACCATGTGCGAGAACATCAAACATCTCCTTCATGGCAAATACTTCTGCAAGTTGCCCACAGATGCATTTTTTGGCAAAAACAGCAATGAGTTAAAGCTAAGCAACATTATTGTAAGCTCGCACATAAGAAGCCTATCGGTCGCTATTTCAACAACAGCAATTAGATTGACACGTACCTCTTAAATTAATTTCGGATCGCCATCGCAAAGCGCCTTATACAATTAAAAACAAAACTCGTAAATCTACGGCATATCGCAACATATTGTGGAAATCAACAGCGGCAATCCAATAGCCGCACCCTGGCGAGCATGGCCAAATACGGAATTAAACAATATCGCTAAAAACGTATTTCTAGCCCAATAAAATATTGAGTCTAGCGAGCCAAAAATCACCCTGTGTCTTTGAAAATAATGAAAATTTTATGAATGGGGAATTATAATCGTTGGTCTGAATTTCGATACGAACTTTCTCATAAGAAATAGAACCAGTCCGCAAATTACATTTTTCTATCCACTTGAGCTCCCAACTACGAATGAACGAAAAATCTTCCATGCGCGAATCCTTCCCATTTGTAAGGAGAACTTTTCTATTTTCCGAATCGAAGAAAATGCACGAGCCCATACCAAACCCATTATCGCGGTTAAATAGGGTGCTGTGACGTTGATTGATTTCAGCTAGAAGTGCTGTGAGTTTATTTTCGCCTTTAATAATGAAATAGAAAATCAATCCAACTAAACCGATAATAATTATCCCTCCGATGAAATGTCCGGAGACAATGAACGATACTCCACCGAAAACAAAAATTAGACCTAGAGCGAACGCAATTACTTTATACAATAGCGGCATTGATTTCCCCAAACAAATATCCACCAAACATTGTCAGCATTGATTAATAAAATACACACAAAACTTACCAATGATGTTAACCCAGTTTTCTTGCCAAGTCCTCTGCCCTTAAGTGTGTGTATCTCTTCAGCATAGCCAGTGTCTTGTGCCCGGTAACGCTTGCGGCCTCCAGCATGTCAAACCCCTTCTCAAACAATCGTGTCGTCGCTTCATGCCTTAAGTCATGGAAGCGTAGGTTCATCAAGTAATCGGGTTGTGGGGTTACTGAATTTTTTTGACACTCTGCCTCATACCGCTTTCGCGCTCTCAACACAGCCAGCTCAAAGGCACTTCGTACTTGATAATCCTTGAGCGGAAACACCCGCCCATCGATTGAGCGAGGTAAGCTACTCAAGCTTTTTACCGCCAAAGAAGACAATGGGATAACTCTGTCGTCCCCATTCTTCGTATCCATCAGCAGCGCTGTTGCTTTGTCCAAGTAAACGTTGCCCCACCCCAGCTTGAGTAACTCTCCACGCCGAGCGGCAGTCTCCACCGCCAGTACAAAAAGCGTTTCCATGTATGGATTACGACATTCGCGCATCGCTAGCAACAGCCTTTCGTACTCACCTGCTTCAAGTCGTCGACACCGCGAAGCGCCGTTACTTGGCACTTCAATCAATCTGACAGGATTTTCCAAGGAGTAGTCCCAGCGTTTCACGGCTGTTGTGAAGACGGCAGAAATCAACATGACGTACTTCCGCAGCGTGCACTCAGTCCACTGCTCTTGTCGGCCATCATCCATGAATCGATTGAGGGCTGATCTATCAACCAACTGAACGGGTAACAACGCAATTTCAAAACGGGAAAGTTTCCTGATTCGATGCAGCTCAGTACGGCTGCCTTTCTTGCCAACAGTTACTTCGGCGGCATAGCGATTGAGCAAAATCCCCAACGTTAGCTTAAGTGCTTCCCGGTTAACTTCACGCTTTTGGAGGACAAGCTTAGTTGTAGGGTCCATCGCCAAGTCAGCTCGCTTTCTGTCACGGAATGCTCGCGCATCTTCAAGTGTTTCAAATGTTTCATCTATTCGAACACCTGAAACCGTAATGCGGACTCTGAAAGAGTATCCGCCGCAACGCTGTGTGATGTTGCGTTCGACAATGTTTTCATCCTGAATTTTACGCTTTGCCATTAGAAATACCTCTTGACCAAAATTGACCAGAAAATACCTTATTAGCAACCTAACCCATTGTCTACAAAGAAGTTATACCGAATTCGAAGGTGGATTCAAAATCCCCCGCTGAAAGGCGTGTCGGTTCGAGTCCGACCCCGGGCACCAGTTAGTAAAACAAAAGGGTTACGTGAAAACGTAACCCTTTTGTTCTTTCCAGTATCTCAAAAATGACGACGCAGATTTAAGCGGCCATCACTTTTTCAATTGCCAACGGATTCAATCGACGGGCTTCTTCCACGTGTTCTGGGGCCAATGGCCCCTTATTCAAATTGCTGCGAGTCGCTCAACCGTATCCGGGTAACGCTCGACCATTTTAATCAGCAGCGTCGCTTGCGCATTCGGTTTGGCTCGCCCTTGCTCCCAATTTTCGAGCGTCCGCTCGTTTGTACGCAGGTAACGGGCAAAAACAGAGCGTGATAAGTGCAAGCGGGTGCGCAGAGCCACCACCTCTTCAGCGCTTACGCTTGGGGTTTCTTTGCGCTCAACCGCATGCTTGCGAAGAGTTACTTTGCCTTCTCGCTCATCGCGCAGTGCGTTCATACCTTCGGTCAATTCCGCGAACAGATTACGTTTCATGATTGACTCCTTACCTCGATTTCCTTTTCCAACATCGCTTTTAATGCCTTGCGCTCGTCGGGGCTAAGATCACTGGCTTCATCTTTGTCATACAGGGTAAACAACCAGAACTGGCCACCACCCAACCACCAGTAATAGATAACACGCAGGCCACCACGTTTTCCTTTACCTCGCTTGGCATCCGCGAAGCGAACCTTGCGTAATCCACCCGTTCCCTGAATAACATCACCAGCATCAGGCTGGCCAAGCAAGAATTTCTGCAGGCCGCTGAAGGCATCATCATCCAGATAGTCTTGGCGATAACGCGCAAACGGTGGCAGTTCGATAAAGGTTGCTTTCATACAAAAACTATACGCAAGTTGCGGATAGTTTGCAAATTCACCATCATGATGTTCTACGCGCATCGCCAGCGCAGGAGTGACGACAAAATGACGACCGCAAAGACAGTCACTAACGAATAAAAGCGACTTCCCCATCCCGAGGCTGCGGGGGAAATGACGGCGCGAACCCAGTGCGATCGACCAATAACGGTCAATCACGCCCTAAAAATCGGATTCAAAATCCCCCGTTGAAAGAGGTGTCGGTTCGAGTCCGACCCCGGCACCAGAATACAGTACAAAGCAGTCCAAAGAAGTTCATCAAACCCGCATAGTTCAAGGCTTTGCGGGTTTTTGTTGCCCAAGCATTAGCCCCGATCAAAGAGCGATATTCAGCCACTGAATAGGTATGCATACGAAAAGCTTGTTTTGGATATAAATCTGTACAGTTCTTGCTTGCCGGCCTGATAATTCTGACAACAAAATTTTCCGGCACTGATATTTTGATCGAACAATCATGAATACAGAAGAGCAACAGTTCCTGAACGATCTCGACAAACAACTGTGGAATGCGGCCGACCGGCTGCGTTCCAACGTCAATCCCAGCGAATACATGCACGTCGTGCTTGGTTTGGTGTTCTTGAAATACATCTCCGATGCCTTCAAAGAACGCCGCACCGAACTCGAAGCCGCTTTCAAAGATCCCGCCAATGACTACTATTTGGGCGACGATGCTGGCGAGCTAATCGAGCAAGAGCTGGAAGCGCGCGACTACTACACCGAAACCAACGTCTTCTGGGTGCCGGCCCTGGCGCGCTGGGATTTCCTCAAAGACAACGCCAAGGTCGCCATTGACAGCGTGCTCACTGTCAAAAACGGCAAGACCTATGAGTACAAGTTCAAAGGCATCGGCCGCCTGCTGGACGACGCGCTGGAGGCAGTGGAAAAAGACAACCCCAAGCTCAAAGGCGTGCTCGACAAAAGCTACGCCCGCTGGCGCGTGGACGAAGCCCTGCCCGGCCTGATTGACGAGTTTTCCAAAATCCCGTTCAACCACGGCGCGCTCAAGGCCAAAGACATCCTCGGTCATATTTACGAGTATTTCCTCGGTGAATTCTCGATTGCCGCCGGCAAACGTAGTGGCGAGTTCTACACGCCCAAGAGCATCGTCGGCCTGATCGTTGAAATGCTGGAACCATTTGAAGGCCGGGTGTACGACCCCTGCTGCGGCTCGGGTGGTTTCTTTGTACAGAGTGAACGTTTTGTGGTTGAACACGGCGGCAGGATCGGTCAAATCAGCATTTACGGGCAAGAGTTCAACCCCACTACCTGGCGCCTGGCCTCCATGAACATGGCCATTCGCGGGCTGGACTTTGACTTTGGCAAAGAACCCGCCAGCACCTACACGCGCCCGCAGCACCCGGACCTGCGCGCTGATTTCATCATGGCCAATCCGCCTTTCAACATGAAAGCGTGGAAAGAAGGCGTGAAGGAAGATGACCCGCGCTGGAAATACGGCGTACCCCCCGACGGCAACGCCAATTTCGCGTGGCTGCAGCACATGATCCACCACCTCGCCTCGCATGGCAGCATGGCGCTGCTGCTGGCCAATGGTTCGATGAGCAGCAATACCAACAACGAAGGCGAAATCCGCAAGACTATCGTCGAAGCCGATCTGGTCGAATGCATGGTCGCACTGCCTGGGCAGCTCTTTACCAATACGCAGATTCCCGCCTGCATCTGGTTCCTCACGCGCAGCAAGGCCGAACGCAACGGCACACGCGCACGCCGTGGCGAAACCCTCTTTATCGACGCCCGCAATCTCGGCTACATGAAGGACCGCGTGCTGCGCGACTTCAAGCCAGAGGACATCGCCAAAGTCGCCAACACCTTTCATGCCTGGAAAAAAGGTACGGGTTACGCCGACGAAGCCGGCTTCTGCAAAGCCACCACGCTCGCAGACATCCGCAAAAGCGACTATGTGCTCACCCCCGGCCGATACGTTGGCGCTGCCGAGCAGGAAGCTGACAGCGAACTTTTCGAGGACAAGATGGCCCGTCTCACCGCAGCACTGAGCGAGCAATTCGCGGAAAGCACGCGACTGGAAGCCGCCATCCGCAAGAACCTGAAGGGACTGGGTTATGAAATTTGATGCACGCACTTGTGCAATGAGCCGTTGCACAACTTCGGTTCGGTATTAGCCATGGGCCCCCAACCCATCGACTTCACTGGCTTGATCACCGCCATTCGGCAGACCGATGCCGCCCTCGCCGAGCAAGCGGCCAGGGCCGTCAACATCAGCCTCACCCTGCGCAACTGGTGCATTGGTTGCTACCTGGCCGAGTTCGAACAGAATGGCTCGGACCGCGCCCAGTACGGCACGCGCTTGATGGATGAGGTGTCCGCCCGCCTGAGCCAAGAAGAGGTTTCCGGTGTCGCCGCTCGCAGCCTGCGGCAATACCGGCAGTTTTATCAGGCCTATCCGCAAATTTGGCAGACGCCGTCTGCCAAATCACTGGGGACACTGTTGCCTGACCCAATTTGGCAGACGCTGTCCGCCAAATTGCCCGGCATCAGCATTCGGGAGATGGCGTCTCCCGAATCACAAGCCCCAAGAGTGCCTGCGCACCTGCTGCTTGACCGCTTGTCTTTCTCGCACTTTGCCGAGTTACTGCAGTTGGGCGACCCGCTGCAGCGCGGCTTCTACGAAGCCGAATGCCTGCGCGGCAACTGGTCGGTGCGCGAACTCAAGCGCCAGATCGCCACCCAGTACTACCAGCGCAGCAGCCTCTCCACCGACAAGGCGGCTCTTGCCGCGCTGGCGAACAGCGGCGCCGAACAGGCCAGCAGCCTCCAGATCATCCGCGACCCTTACGTTTTCGAATTCCTCGGCCTCAAACCGCGCGAAGTAATGAGCGAGAGCCATCTTGAAGATGCGCTGCTCGACAAACTGCAAGCCTTCCTGCTGGAGCTGGGCCACGGCTTTTGCTTCGAGGCCTGCCAGAAACGCCTGCTCATCGGCGGCGAGCACTTCTTTGTGGACTTGGTCTTCTATCACCGTATCCTCAAGTGCCATGTGCTGATCGAACTGAAGAACGATGCCTTCAGCCACGAACACCTGGGCCAGCTCAACGCCTATGTGAGCTACTACAAACAACACCACATGACCGAGGGCGACCAGCCTCCCATCGGCATCTTGCTGTGCACCCGCAAAAACACCGAGCTGGTGCAGTACGCCCTGGCCGACATGAGCAACCAGCTCTTTGTGTCACGCTACCAGGTGCAACTGCCGGGCAAGGCCGAGATGGCAGCCTTTTTGCACAAGGCGGTGGAAGAGTTGGGGGGTGGGGATGAGTGAGTGGATCGAAACCACAGTTGGCGAAATTGCAGCAAGTTCACGCAACGCTCTCGTCGGCGGACCATTTGGCTCTAATCTCGTGTCTAAAGACTATGTCGATGATGGTGTGCCCGTTATTCGCGGGCAAAACATGGGCGGACGTTGGGTAGCTGGCGATTTTGCGTATGTGTCCAAAGAAAAAGCAGCAGCACTGTCTGCGAATATGGCTCGGCCAGGCGATATCGTCTTTACACAGCGTGGCACATTGGGGCAAGTGGCATTAGTCCCGGACAGTCCCTACGAGAAATATGTTGTGTCACAGAGCCAGATGAAGCTGACCGTTGACCCAGAGAAGGCTGATTCCCTGTTCCTTTATTACCTGTTCAGTTCACCGACTCAACAGGAGTACATCCGCCAGAACTCGATACAGGTAGGTGTTCCCCACACAAACCTCGGGATTTTGCGCGACACGCCGTTGTGCATTCCAAAAGAGGTTGATGAACAAAAAGCCATTGCTCGATACCTAGGCACTCTCGACGACAAAATCGAACTCAACCGCAGCATGAACGAAACGCTGGAAGCCATGGCCCGCGCTATCTTCCAGTCCTGGTTCGTCGATTTCGATCCCGTCCGCGCCAAGGCCAGCGGCGAGAGCGCCGAGTCCATCTGCCAGCGCCTCGGCCTCACCCCCGAACTCCTCGCGCTGTTTCCCGACAGCTTCGAGGACTCGGAGCTTGGGGAGATTCCGACGGGGTGGACGGTTGGAACGCTTGGCGATCTGGCAAGCAACCCAAAGCGCGGAATTCAACCCGACAAAATTTCACCGACCACGCCTTACATCGCGCTGGAACATATGCCACGGCGCAGTATTGCGCTATCAGACTGGGGATATGGGAACGGTCTTGAAAGCAATAAATTCGAGTTCCAAAAAGGCGAAATCCTCTTTGGAAAGCTGCGCCCGTATTTCCATAAAGTCGGCGTGGCCCCCTTGGCCGGGGTTTGCTCGACAGACATATTGGTTGTCGCTCCAAAGTCAGAAGCGTGGTTTGGTGTGGTGTTGGGCCATATATCTAGCGTTGCATTTGTTGAGCATACAAATGCCGGATCGACAGGCACAAAAATGCCCCGCACAAGCTGGAAGGAAATGTCGGCGTATCGGATTCCGCTACCTACATCAGCAATAACCGAACAATACAGCGCTCAAATTTTGACGATTCTTGGGCTCATGAATTCGGCAATTTTTGAGTCGAAATCGCTTGGCGAGATGCGTGACACGCTCCTGCCCAAACTCCTCTCCGGCGACCTGCCAGTCCACTCAACCCAAGCCTGACAGGGAAGGCCCATGACCGAATCCGACCTCGAAAAACTCGCCCTCACCTGGTTTAAGGACACCGGCTGGGACTACCGCGCTGGCCCCGACATCGCACCGGACAGTGACAGCCCTGAGCGTAGCGACTATCGCCAGGTGCTGCTGCAAGGCGAGTTGCGCGAAGCGCTGGCGCGGCTGAACCCGCAAATACCCAGCAGCGTGCTGGACGAGGTGGCGCACCAGTTAGCCAAGCCGGAGCACCCTTCGCTGATCCAGAGCAACCGCGCTTTTCACGAGGCGCTGGTGGGCGGCGTGCTGGTGGAAGTGGAGATTGACGGCGAGCGGCGCGGCGACCGGGTGGTGTTGGTGGACTTTGAAAATCCGGAACGCAACCGCTTTCTGGTGGTGAATCAGTTCACGATCCAGGGCTGCAAACAGCCGCGCCGGCCAGATCTCGTCTGCTTCATCAACGGCCTGCCCATTGCGGTGATCGAGCTGAAGAATCTGGCGGCGGAACAAGTGGGCATCAAGGATGCGTTCCACCAGTTGCAAACCTACAAGGAAGAGATCACCGACCTTTTCGTGTTCAACGCGGCGCTGGTGGCATCCGACGGTTTGCAGGCGCGCGTGGGTTCGCTCACCGCCAGCTTCGAACGCTTTTTGCCCTGGCGCACGGTGAAGAACGAAAACGACCGGCCACTGCTGGAGTTCGAACTGGAGAAGGTGGTGCGCGGTTTCCTTGCGCCCGCGCTGCTGCTCGATTACCTGCGCTATTTCGTGCTGTTCGAGATGGCCGACGGCCAGTTGGTGAAGAAGATCGCGGCTTATCACCAGTTCCACGCGGTGCGCGCGGCAGTGAAAGCGGCGGTGATCGCAGCAACCCAAGCGCCAGCAAACACGGCGCAGGAACAGTGGGCCGACTATGCGAATCGGGTCAAGCCCGGTTCGCGTATGGGCGGCATCGTCTGGCACACGCAGGGTTCGGGCAAGAGCATCTCGATGGTGTGTTTCGCGGCCAAGCTGATGCAGCAAAAAGAAATGCAGAACCCGACGCTCGTCGTGGTGACCGACCGCAACGATCTGGACGGCCAGCTGTTCCAGACCTTCGTCGGCGCTCGCAGCTTGCTGCGCGAACTGCCGCAACAGGCGGGCAACCGTGACGAGCTGCGCGCCTTGCTGGCTGATCGGCCTTCGGGCGGCATTATTTTCACCACGGTGCAGAAATTCACGCCGGAGGCAGGCGAGGACGTATTCCCCCAGCTCTCGGATCGCACCAATATCGTGGTCATCGCCGACGAGGCGCATCGTTCGCAATACGGCTTCCGCGCGGTGCTGGACAAGAAAACTGGTCGTTATAAATACGGTTTCGCCAAGCATCTGCGCGATGCGCTGAAGAACGCCACCTTCGTCGGCTTCACCGGCACGCCGATTGAAGGCACAGACAACGATACGCGCGCCGTATTCGGCGATTACGTGAGCATCTACGACATTCAGGATGCGGTGGACGACGGTGCCACGGTACCGATCTTCTACGAGAGCCGCCTGGCCAAGCTGGATCTTAACCCGGCCGAGATGGAGCATCTCAACGCCGACGTGGAAGAAGTGTTCGAGGACGAGGAAGACGCGGCGCTGAAGGAATCCGAAAAAACGCGCTGGGCTGCGCTGGAAAAACTGGTCGGCGCGCAGCCGCGCATTGATCAGGTGGCAGCCGACATCGTGCGGCACTTCGAGGCGCGCAACGAGGCGGTGGAGGGCAAGGGCATGATCGTGGCGATGAGCCGCGAAATCTGCGCCCGGCTCTACCAGGCCATCATCGCCCTGCGGCCCGCTTGGCACGGCTCCGATCCCACTCAAGGCGCGATCAAGGTGGTGATGACCGGCTCGGCAGCGGACACTGCGTTGCTGCAGCCCCACATCTACAACACAGCAACCAAGAAGCTACTGGAACGACGCTTCAAGGATGCGGCCGATCCGCTCAAGCTGGTGATCGTGCGCGACATGTGGCTGACCGGTTTCGATGTGCCCTGCCTGCACACCATGTACATCGACAAACCCATGCGCGACCACAATCTGATGCAGGCCATCGCCCGCGTGAACCGCGTGTTCCGCGACAAGGAAGGTGGTCTGGTGGTGGATTACATCGGCATTGCCGCCGAGCTGCGCAGCGCACTACGTACCTACACCGAAAGCAAAGGCAAGGGTCAACCCACGCTGGACGCGGCCGAAGCACTGGCCAAGTTGCAGGAGTTGATGGGTGTGGCGCGCAATGTGCTGCACGGCTTCGATTTCCGCGCTTATCGCGTACAGGCTGCCGTGCTCCTGCTGCCAGCCGCCAACTTTGTGCTGGGACTGGCGGATGGCAAAAAACGTTGGGCCGACGTAGTGCTGGCCATCACCAAGGCCTTCTCGCTCTGCGGCACACTGGATGAAGCGGCCGCGCTGCGCGAAGAAATCGCTTTCTTCCAGGCGATCAAGGCGGTGATTGCCAAGGCCACGACATCGGATTCCAAACTCTCTGAGGAGGGCCGCAACGCCGTACTCAAGCAGATTCTGGACAATGCAGTGGTAGCCGAAGGGGTAGAAGATATTTTCAAACTGGCGGGGCTGGATCGGCCAGACATCGGCATTTTGTCGGACGCTTTCCTCGAAGAAGTGCGCCAGTTACCCCAACGCAATTTCGCGGTGGAGCTGCTACAAAAACTGCTTAATGACCAGGTGAAATCACGTGCGCGAACCAATGTAGTGCTGGAACGCAAATTCAGTGAACGCCTGCAAGCCGCATTGAACCGCTACCGCAGCCGGGCGATCGAAAGCGCTCAGGTCATCGAAGAGCTGATCGAAATGGCCAAGGAATTTCGCGAAGCGGCCAAGCGCGGCGACTCGCTCGACTTGAACGATTCCGAGCTCGCTTTTTACGATGCACTGGCAGACAACGAGAGCGCCGTGCGTGAATTGGGCGATGACGCGCTGAAAAAGATCGCGGTTGAAATCACCGAAAAACTGCGCAACAGTACGTCGGTGGATTGGCAAAAGCGCGAAAGTATCCGCGCCCGGCTACGCAATCTGGTGCGCATCACCCTGCGCCGCTACAAGTACCCACCGGATATGCAGGAAGAGGCCATCCGTCTGGTACTGGAACAGGCGGAACGTTTGTCCGAGAGCTGGGTTGCGACGGGCACCTAAGCAATGCCCCACCGGCTTATTGCGGCGTAGCCAAATGACGCAAAAAACCTTCCGCGACCAATAAATCCCTCCGATAAAACCGGGGGATTTATTGAGTGCGTTTCCCTGTCACCACCCGCTGATTGGATTGGTAGATGCTGTCGGCCAGCAGCGCTTCACCGCTTTCAACGGCATGCAACCATTCCGTCGTGCTCACTACCGCGGCAAACCCTGTATGCATTACCACGGTAAATACCCGGTGAATTTCTTCGGCAGTTGCCGAACCCAAGGCATTGGCATAGGGCACAGACCCGGCCGCGTCATGCAATAGTTCCACATTCCAGCCTTCATGCTTGGCCTGGCGCACGGTGGAATCGTCACAGTTGTGCGTCATATAGCCGACCACACTCAAGGTATCGATGCTCCGTACGCGCAACCAATTGCCCAGATCCGTGCCGGTTAGCGCGCTGGCCATCTTTTTCTCGACCAGATGATCGCGATGCCGTGTGGCGACCAGTGGATGCAGCTCGGCCATTTGGCTGCCACGGGCAAAGATCGGGGCGGTTTCGGGCGAAAGATGCTGGACCACCACCACCGGAATACCGGCTGCCTGGGCGGCATCCATGGCTTTGCCGATATTGGCCAGCGATTGCTGCACATCCGGGTACTCGATGCGCAGGTTTCCGCCGACATATTCGTTTTGCACATCGATCACAATCAGGGCGCGTTTCGGTTGCTTGGGCATGATGAAATTCTCGGTGGGTTGATGATGGCCCGATTATTCACGGAGCAACGCCGCAGCCATGAGTGACCCGAATGACAATCTTCGATAACATTGGGCCAATACAGCATTAGTGAACAAGTCCATGAAAAATCAGAAGATCGCGGTCGTGGCATTCAACCAGATCAGCCCGTTTCATCTATCGGTACCCTGCCTGGTATTCAGTGAATCCTTGCCGGTCAATCCCGGGCTAGAGCTACGGGTTTGTGCATTTGAAGCCAGCCCTTTGATCACCTCTGCCGGATTCAGCATCGTGGTCGATCACGGTCTGGAAGCGCTGGAAACCGCCCAGACCGTGATCGTGCCGAGCTGGCGCGATCCGAATGAGCGGCCTCCGCAGCCCTTGCTCGATGCCTTGGTGGCAGCCCATCGGCGCGGAGCGCAACTGGTCGGACTGTGTCTGGGTGCATTTGTGCTCGCCGAGGCAGGGCTACTGGAAGGGCGCAAGGCCACCACGCACTGGGCCTGGGCGCAGGATTTCGCCAAGCGCTTCCCCGGCGTCCAGTTGGATGCCGATGTGCTGTACGTGGACGACGACCGCATTCTGACTTCAGCCGGCACCTCTGCCGGCCTCGACTGTTGCCTGCATCTGTTGCGCCAGCAGTACGACACAGCAACGGCCAACCGCATCGCACGTCAATTGGTCATGCCGCCGCATCGCCAAGGCGGCCAAGCCCAGTTCATCGAACAACCATTACCGGCAACCTCGCGTGATTCGCGCCTTTCCAGCCTGCTCGACTGGATGCGTGCCCATTTGCACGAGCAGCACAGCCTGGATAGGCTGGCTGAAAAATCGCTGATGAGCCGTCGGACATTTACCCGCCACTTCCGTCAACTGACCGGCACCACCGTAAACGATTGGCTCCTGCGTGAACGCTTGGCGCTATGCCAGCGCCTGCTGGAAACCACCCATCAATCGATCGACCACATCGCAAACATCACAGGATTCGGTTCCCCGGTTTCGCTGCGGCTGCACTTTGGCAAAATGTTCAAGGTTTCTCCCACGGCTTGGCGAAAAACCTTTCAGGGGAACGAAACCGCGCCGCGTTAACGTCAAACCGTGTTCCACCGGACAGAAATATCACCCTGCACAGCCTCTGCCCGTGCGGGTTTTTTGTTGTCTCCCGTCATGCCACGGCATAGCATGAAATATCGCTGCAGCAATCGGGTATATTGATCCGTCTTGACCCCAATCTTTTTTCGAGAGATGGCATGAACTATTTTGAATGGCTCCCCCCGGAAGGGGTACATATCCTTTTCGTGTTGTTCCTGTCTTTTCTTATCGGGCTGGAGCGGGAAGAGCGCAAAGGCAGCGATGGCCGTTCCTCCTATGGCGGGGTGCGCACGCTGCCACTGATTGGGTTGATCGGCTATTCCATGGCCCAACTCTCCGGCGGCGAACTCTTGCCCCAGGCGCTTTGCTTTGCCGTGGTCGGCGGTTTTTTGCTGATGTCCTACTGGCATAAACTCGCATCCTCCGGCTATTCCGGCATCACTTCCGAGATGTCCGGACTGGTCACCTATCTGGTGGGCGCACTGGTCTATCGCGATATGTTCTGGATCGCCACCACGATTACCGTGGCCAGCCTGCTTTTGCTGGAGCTCAAGGTTGGACTTGAAGATTTGGCGAAGCGCATCGAAACGACAGATATTCTTACCTTTGCCAAATTCCTGCTGCTGTCCGCGGTGATTCTGCCGCTGCTGCCCGACAAGCAATTCAGCCAGTTCCAGATCAACCCCTTCAAGACCTGGCTCGTGGTGGTTGCAGTAAGCGCCGTTTCCTATGGCAGCTATGTGCTTCAGCGGGTGACCAAAGGCCAGGGCGGGGTCATTCTGGCAGCACTATTCGGTGGCGCCTATTCCTCCACCGTTACCACCGTGGTCCTTGCCCGCCGCGCAAAGCGCGAAGATCGGCCCCACCTGTTTGCCGGTGGCATCCTGATCGCCTCAGGGATGATGTATCTGAGGCTGACCGTTTTATTGGCCTTGTTCAACCAGGCGCTGATGCAAAAACTGGCCCTGCCGTTTATCGTGCTGGCTGCGCTGGCCATGTGTACCGGCTGGTTATGGTCCCGAAAAACCGACCCCAGTACGGAACAGGTAGCCAGGGAGTTCGAGCCCAAAAATCCGCTGGAAATCAGTGCGGCCTTTCTTTTTTCCGTGCTCTTTCTGGCCATGCTGGTCGCTACGCACGTGGCAATCGAATACCTGGGGAAAACAGGCGTCTACACCCTGGCTGGCGTCATGGGGATCACCGATGTCGATCCGTTCATCATGGGCATGACCCAAGCGGCGGCAACCCTGCCCAGCTTGCAACTGGCGTCGTCCAGCATCCTGATCGCAGCGGCAAGTAATAATGTCGCCAAGGGCGTCTATGCCTTTGCACTATCCCCGCGTGACACAGGCAAACAAAGCTTGTGCTTGCTGCTTGGATTGGCGGCTGCCGGCCTGATTCCCTTGTTTTTGTAACCACCGCCTACACGACGCATGGGCGATTGACTTACAATCTCGGGCAATCTGGCGTACCCACCGTGGCATAACCCCGATCCAAATGTCACCGTAATGCAGAAGACGTCATGGCAATCGCCCGCCCGCTGGGCTTGAATGCAAGGAGAAGTCAGTGATTCGTCCCATAATTGTCATTAGCTTGGGAGCATCGGCAGGCGCTGTGTTGCGCTGGATGCTCGGCACGGCATTTAATGCCTTATTTCCCACCATTCCGCTGGGAACATGGCTGGCGAATATGCTGGGGGGATATCTGATCGGCGTGGCCATCGCCTTCTTTTCCAGTCACGCCGGCCTGGCACCGGAATGGCGTTTGATGGTCATCACGGGCTTCCTTGGCGGACTGACCACGTTTTCAACGTTTTCAGCCGAAGTGACGACATTGCTGCAAGAGGGTCGGCTGGGCTGGGCGGCGCTGGCTATTTCCGTCCATGTCGGGGGCTCGCTGATCATGACCTTGCTCGGCCTGGCCACCGTCGCCCTACTCAAAGGCATCTGACCTGGAGGTATTCACCATGCAAGGCTATCAACTCACTTTCTTTACCCAACAAGACCGGCGGCACAAAGGCATGGCCCTGGGCGATTGGCTGGTGCATCTTGCCAAGGAACTCGGATTGCAGGGAGCCACTTTATTTTCCGGCGGCGAAGGCATCGGGCGCCATCATCATCTGCATTCGGCGCGTTTTTTCGATCTCGCCGATCAGCCCATTGAGATTGTCATGGTGGTAACCCTCGCGGAGTCTGAAATTTTGTTTGAGCGCCTCACCCTTGAAGACGTTCACCTCTTCTACGTCAAGACTCCCGTGGAATTCGGCATGCTTGGAGAATCCAACCAGTAATCCGGTCTCGACCAAGCCAATTCGGGGAAGAAACCAGGCATTTGCCCGCAGTAAACCGACCATGGCTAGCCTCCCTTTTCCACACCCGGTAAATATTCCCGCATGCTCGGCAAAAGCGGCCCGACGCCCGGCCGGCCCAGGCCGCTTGCCCTATAATTGGCATCCTTCCCAGACAATCCCCAGCAAGGAAATCCGCCATGGAATTCTGTCCCCTCCCCGGTACCGATCTGAACGTTTCCCGCTTGTGCCTGGGCACCATGACTTTTGGCCAGCAAAACAGCGAGGCCGAGGCGCATGCGCAACTGGATCGGGCGCTGGCTGCCGGCATCAATTTCATTGATAGCGCCGAGATGTATCCAGTGCCGGGCAAGGCTGAAACCCAAGGCCGTACCGAGCAATTCATTGGCAGTTGGCTCAAGCACCAGCCGCGCGACAAGCTGATCATTGCCAGCAAGGTGGCCGGGCCCAATCGCGGCATGAACTGGCTGCGCAGCGGGCCAAAACTGAACCGCACCCAGATCGTCGCCGCTTGCGATGCCAGCCTGAAACGCTTGCAAACGGACTATCTCGACCTCTACCAGATCCACTGGCCGGCACGCAGCGTGCCGATGTTTGGAGAAACCTACTTCGACCCCAGCAAGGAACAACCGGATACGCCTTCATTGGAAGAGCAACTCGGCGTGATGGGCGAACTTGTTGCCGCCGGCAAGGTTCGCCATATCGGCGTATCCAATGAAACACCTTGGGGCGTGAGCGAATGCGCCCATCTGGCACGCGATGGCAAGCTGCCGCGCGTGGCAACGATCCAGAATGCCTTCAACCTGCTCAACCGCACCTTCGAGATGGGGTTGGCCGAAACCTGCCACCGCGAGAAGATCAGCCTGCTGGCCTACAGTCCGCTCGCCTTTGGCATTCTGTCCGGGAAATATGTCGAGAACGAACAGGCGCCGGGCCGATTGACCGAGTTCCCGCAATTTGGCGTGCGCTACCGCAAGCCACAGGTCAACGCGGCAGCACAGGCTTATGCCGAACTCGCGCGCGAACACGGCCTCTCTCCTGCGCAACTGGCGCTGGCCTGGACCGTGCGGCGCTGGTATGTCGCCAGCACCATCATCGGCGCGACGACCTTGGCACAACTCGAAGAAAACCTGTCTTGCCTGGATGTCACGATCACGCCGGAACTGGAAGCGGCAATAGAATCAATCCACCGCCAGAGTCCGAGCCCGGCGCAGTAAGCGTTCTATTTGCGAAAGTCCACGCGGTGTTACCCGCTTGAAACAAACCAAGCGTAATATCGCGCAGTTGCAAAAATCTGCCAGAGAAAACAATGCTTGATCTCAAACCTTTGGGTGGCGCAGCCGCCACCCCCAACCGCTGGGATTGGGCCCTCCTGCCATTGATTCTGGGGCTGTTGCTACTTGCCGCCTACGGTGGGGCGCATATGGCCACGCCCTATCAACTTGGCGAACAACTCCCCATATCGCTTGACCCACTCAACCTACCCTATTACCTGTTGCGCACCACACTGCGCATGCTGGCAGCACTGGGCTGTTCGCTGCTATTCAGTTTTGTTTTTGCCGCGATCGCTGCACGCTACCGCACGGCAGAAAAAGTGATGATCCCGGCGCTCGACGTGCTGCAATCGATCCCGGTGCTGGGTTTTTTGTCGATCACAGTCACCGGCTTTATTTCATTGTTTCCCGGCAATCTGCTGGGTGTGGAATGCGCGGCTATCTTTGCCATTTTCACGTCGCAAGCTTGGAATATGGCCTTCAGCCTGTACCAATCGCTACGCACCGTTCCGACGGAGCTGAGCGAGGCCGCGCGCATCTTCCAGCTTTCAAGCTGGCAACGTTTCTGGCGCCTGGAGCTGCCATTCGCCCTGCCCGCCTTGTTGTGGAACATGATGATGTCGATGTCCGGCGGCTGGTTTTTCGTGGTGGCCTCAGAAGCAATTTCCGTAGCGCATCAGGATATCAAGTTACCCGGCATAGGCTCGTATATCGCGCTCGCCATTGCCAATAAGGACCTTGCCGCCATTGGCTGGGCCATCCTCGCGATGCTGTGCGGCATCCTGCTTTACGATCAACTGTTATTCCGTCCGTTGCTTGCCTGGGCCGATAAATTCAAATTTGAAGAATCGCAAAGCGACAGCGGCCAGCAATCCTGGCTGCTAACATGGCTGCGCCGCACCGACCTGTTGCGTCCCTTGTTTAACCGCTGGCTCGCCGTTCTGGAACGCGGCCTATTGTTGTTCCGCCGACAATATGACGGCACATCGATCCGCTCCCGCGCCATCAAGCCTGCGCAATGGGCCGAACGTGCAGTGGATGCCGTCATTACGGCACTGGCCCTGCTCGCTTGCTGGAAACTGATTGTTTTCATCCATTCCGAAGTCGGCTGGGGCGAGGTATTGCATGTTTTCTGGATGGGCTGCCTGACCATGTTTAGGGTCATCGTGCTGATTGCGCTCGCCTCACTGATCTGGGTACCCGTTGGCGTAAAAATCGGCATGAATCCACGCTTGGCCGAACGAGTACAGCCCATCGCCCAGTTTCTGGCAGCCTTCCCGGCCAACCTGATGTTTCCACCAGTGGTGCTGGTCCTGGTGTACTTCAAACTCAACCCGGACATCTGGCTGTCACCGCTGATGGTTTTTGGTACCCAGTGGTACATCCTGTTTAACGTGATCGCCGGCGCTTCTACCATCCCGACGGAACTGCGCTTTGCCGCGGCCAATCTGGGGCTCTCGCGTTGGCTAAAATGGAAGCGCTTTCTGCTACCGGCGATCTTCCCCAGCTTCGTCACCGGCGCCATTACGGCCTCTGGCGGTTCATGGAACGCCAGCATCGTGTCCGAGTATGTCAGTTGGGGGAACACTACCCTCAGCGCCACCGGACTGGGCAGCTATATCGCACAGATGACCGCGCAGGGCGATTTCCCGCGCATCGCGCTCGGTATTGGAATAATGTGTTGTTTCGTAATGAGTTTCAACCGTTTTGTCTGGCGCAAGCTTTATAACTTGGCTGAAGAAAGAATGAGGTTCTGAACATGGCATCCCCGAAAAAAAACACTTCCTTAATCGATCTCAAGGATGTCGGCAAATCGTTCCGCACCGCCGATGGCACTAATCGCGCAGTGCTGGAGGATGTGGATTTCGTTCTGAAAGAAGGCGAAATCGTCGCCTTGCTGGGCAAATCCGGCTCGGGCAAATCCACACTGCTGCGTATTCTGGCAGGACTCATTCCCGCCGACCGTGGCCACGTCCGCTATCGTGGACAGCCACTGTACGGCCCGGCACGCGGCATCGCCATGGTGTTCCAGTCGTTTGCCCTGTTCCCGTGGCTGACGGTGCAGCAGAACGTCGAACTGGGTCTCGAAGCGCAGGGCATTGCCAAGGCCGAGCGCGCCGAACGGGCTGAAGCGGCGATCGAGCTGATCGGCCTGGCCGGTTTTGAAGGCGCGTTGCCACGCGAACTCTCCGGCGGGATGCGCCAGCGTGTCGGCATCGCCCGTGCGCTGGTGATGAACCCGGATATCTTGCTGATGGACGAAGCCTTTTCGGCACTTGACGTGCTGACCGGCGAAACGCTGCGCAACGACATGCTGGAATTGTGGGACAGCGGCAAGACACCGATGAAGGGCTTGCTGGTCGTTTCGCACAATATCGAAGAAGCCGTGCTGATGGCCGACCGCGTACTGATCTTTTCCAGCGATCCGGGCCGGGTACGGGTGGAAATTCCAATCCGTCTGCAGCGCCCGCGCAACCCGGACAGCATGGAAGTGCGCGCCCTGATCGATGAAGTCTATGCCCAGATGACGCTTTCTCCAGCCGAACTGGCGGCCATCGAGACCGGTGCAGAAGTCCCGGTCGCCATGAGCTATCGCCTGCCGGATGCGGAAGTCAGCCAGATGGAAGGCTTGCTGGAAATGCTCGCCGAAGCGCCGTTCGATGGTCACGCCGACCTGCCGCAACTGGCGGAAGAAGCCGGGCTTTCCGACGAAGAGCTGCTGCCGGTGTACGAAGCCCTGCGCCTGCTTGAACTGGTTCACATTGCCCAGGGGGATATCAACCTGAGTTCGCTGGGAAGACACTATTACCAGGCGGATCAAGCATTGCGTCGCGACATCTTCGGTCAGCAGCTACTGCTGCATGTGCCACTGGCAGGAGAAATTCGTCACAGTCTGGAGCAGGAAGACGATGGGGAGCTGCGCGAAGAGCCGTTCCTGCGTCGCCTGGAAGAGTTCATGGAGGAAGAAGAAGCCGAACGGGTACTGAATGTGGCAATTGAATGGGGGCGTTACGGCGAAGTCTACGAATATGATTACCACACCGGGATGCTGAAACTGCCGGAAACGGAATAAAGCCCGGATCAGAACACGATGTCTTGGACCGGTAGCACTCGCAACGGCAACGGGGAGATGAAATTGGCCCAGAGCCAGTTGTTATGGGCAACGATATCGGCAGCCTTGAGCACGGGGCGATCCTTGGTCGTATGCGCATCGGCCGCCACGGTCACGGAGTAACCTTCACTGGCGGCACGCCGCAGCGTGGTATCCAGGCAAAATTCCGTGGCATACCCGGCCACCACCAGCGCACTAACCTGCAACTGATCCAGCGCTTCTTTTAGCGCCGTTTCACAAAAGCCATCACACGCGGTTTTGGCAACGACCCGATCATGCGGCAGACGCGCCAGATCCGGATGCAGCGCCCAGCCAGGCGACCCACGCGCCAGACCATCTTCCGGCCCGCTTTCATGCTGGATGAAGATGACCGGCGCGCCCGTTATGCGCGCCTTGCCGATCAACGCATTGATCTGTTCAATCGTCTCCGCCGCTTTTCGCGGCAAAGGTGGATGGCAGAACAAGCCTGCCTGCACATCCACGATCAATAGCGCTGCCGTCATGGCTATTACTTGGCCTTTTCGAGCAACAGTTTCTCGATATCGGCTTGGGCAATCGCGCCCGGCACCATGCGCCCACTGGGGAAAATCAGCCCTGGCGTACCGTTGATACCCAGCTTGGCCCCCAGTTGCACGGTACTGGCCACGGGATTATCGCAATCCTCTTTACTGTTTGCCGGCAGTTTTTCGTTGATGATCCATTCCTTCCAGGCAGCAGCGCGATCCTGCGCACACCAGATAATGCGGGCTTTACGCGCGGCGTCCGGGTGCAATTGGGTCAACGGCATCAGAAAGGTATAGATGGTGATATTGGTCATATCCTTCAGACTCTGCCGCTCCAGTTGCTTGCAGAACGGGCAATCCGGGTCGGAGAACACCGCAAGCTTGCGCGAGCCATCGCCGCGTACTTCCTTGATAGCGGTATCAAACGGCAGCTTGGCAAAATCCACCTTGCGCAATTCAGCCAGACGCGCCTCGGTGAGGCTGGCCCGCTTGGCCACATCGACCATATCGCCAAAGATCAGGTAGTCGGCCTTGGCATCGGTGTAGACAATCATATTCCCGGCCATCACCACTTCAAAAATGCCCTTCATTGGCGTGACATTGACCGAAGTGATTTCCTTGCCCGGCAACTGCTTGGTGACTCGCGCCTTGACGTCGGCCAGTTGCTTGGTGCTGTTATCCGCCGAAGCGGAGCAGGCGGTGAGACCGATCAAACCGGCGGCAAGAAATGTTTGGGTGATTTTTTTGAAATGCATGGTAAATCCTTTGCCTAAAGAGCCTGGCGAATCAGTTGTCGCTTCAGCCATTCCGATTGATTGGTTAATCCCAGGCCGAGATTGCGCACGACCTTGAGCAGGGGATGGTGATTGTTGAAAAGTAGCTGCAGGCCGTGACATACGCCCTGCATCCTGTAAACAGGTTCGCGTCGCGCACGCTCGTAGCGCCGCAACACATCCAGATCGCCGCAACGCGCCGATGATTCAGCGGATAGTATGCCAGCAAGTTCCACCACATCGCCAAAACCAAGATTCACGCCCTGACCAGCGAGCGGATGGACGGTATGGGCGGCATCGCCAACCAGCGCCACATGCGGCGCGACCAGTTGTGGAACATGGTTAAGCCGCAAAGGGAAAGCCGCTGCCGGGGTAATGGTTTGCAACACCCCTAACCGGCCATTGCCAGCAGCGGCCACACGGGTTGCCAGTTGCCCGGCATCCAGCGCCAGCAATTCATCCTTCAATGCGGCGGAACACGACCAGACCATCGACATGCGCCCTGCCGGCAAAGGCAGCCAGGCCAACACGCCATCTGGAGAAAACCACTGAAAAGCCGTGCCATGATGGGGTTTTTCAATACCGAAATTCGCCACCACACCAAACTGCCGGTAGTCATGGATTTTCGGCTCGATCGCCAATTGTTGCCGCACCCAGGACTGCGCGCCGTCGGCGCCGACCAGTAACCGTGCCGACAAGCTGCGGCCATCAGCCAGCGTCAACGTAGCGGCATCGGCATCCACAGCAAGTCGCACCGGTTCAGCCGGTGCCAGCAGCGTGGCATTCGGGCAGGATCGCAGCGCCTGCCACAGCGCCTGCTGCAATTCGCGGCTTTCCAGTATCGTCGCCAACCGATCCAGCCCGGCTTCCGGTGCATCAAAACGCAATTCCGGGCCGTTATCGCCGAAGATGCGCATGGCCTGCACCGCTTGCTGACGGGCCTTGTCGAGCTGCGCCCAGGCGCCGGTTTGTTCCAGCAGCTTGCGACTGCTGCCGCTGATCGCGTAGATGCGTGAATCCCAGGACTCTGCGGGCCAGTCGAACACAGGCTCGCGTCCTTCCAGCAGCAGCACGGAAAGCGGCGTGTCTTTCAAGGCCAGCGCCAGTGCGGCCCCGACCAGGCCGCCACCGACGATCAGCACATCTGCATCGAGTTTTTTCATGGGAAAGATTGAAGGAAAGCCATTGGCAGACTTTCCTTCAGCGGATATTACGCGCCCAGCGCGGCAAAGACGTCGGCACGGATGGTATCGACTTCGCCCACGCCGTTGACCTTCACATACTTCGGCGCCTTGGCATCGCCGGAAGCAGCCAGTTTGCCGTAATAGCTCACCAGCACTTCGGTTTGCTCGTGATACACGGCCAGGCGTTTCTTGACGGTTTCCTCGGCATCGTCGGCGCGCTGGATAAGTTCTTCGCCAGTTTCATCATCGCGGCCTGCCACCTTGGGCGGGTTGAACTTGACATGATAGGTGCGACCCGACGCCACATGTACGCGGCGACCAGCCATGCGTTCGATGATCGAGGCATCCGGCACGTCTATTTCCACCACGTAGTCGATCTCGACACCGGCATCCTTCATGGCTTCGGCCTGCGGGATCGTGCGCGGAAAACCGTCGAACAGGAAGCCATTGGCACAATCGGATTGCGCAATGCGTTCCTTGACCAAACCGATGATGATGGAATCGCGGACCAGCCCGCCTGCGTCCATGATGGCTTTGGCTTCCAGACCGAGCGGGGTGCCTGCTTTCACCGCGGCACGCAGCATGTCGCCAGTGGAAATCTGCGGGATCGCAAATTTTTCCTTGATGAAGTTGGCCTGGGTACCCTTGCCGGCGCCCGGAGCGCCAAGAAGAATCAAACGCATGGTGAAGGTTCCTTGTGCTTCGTGAATGCGAGCCGAGCTCGCGAATTAATTCTTTCAGGCTGTCTGGTCGAACACCGCACGCACGCGCGCCAGATCTTCCGGCGTATCGACACCGGCAGCCGGGGCATGGTCGGTGACAAACACGCCAATGGCATGGCCGTGCCACAGCACGCGCAACTGCTCCAGCGCTTCGACGCCCTCGATCGGCGACACGGCCAGATCGCGGTAGGCGCGCAGGAAACCGGCGCGGTAACCATAGATACCGACATGGCGCAGTGCGCCCAGATTGGCCGGCAACGCAGTTTTGTCCGCAGCGAACGCGTCGCGGGCCCAGGGCATCGGTGCGCGACTGAAATACAGCGCGCGCCCGGTCTTGTCGAGCACGACCTTGACCACGTTCGGATTGAAGAAATCGGCAGCAGACACGATCGGATGGGCTGCCGTGGACATGACCAATCCGGCATCGCCGGCCAGCTTGGCAGCCACGGCATCAACCAGGCGTGGATCAATCAGCGGTTCGTCACCCTGGATGTTGACCACAATTTCTGCATCGGGCAGGCCCAGGATATCGGCAGCCTCGGCGAGGCGCTCCGTTCCCGAAGCGTGGTCTGCGCGCGTCATCACGGCTTCATGGCCGCAGGCCAATACCGCTTCCAGAATCCGCGCATCATCCGTGGCCACCACGGCACGCTTGGCGCCGGAAAGTTTGGCCCGTTCGGCCACACGCACGATCATGGGCTGGCCATGGATATCGGCCAGCGGCTTGTCCGGCAAGCGGGTCGATTTCAATCGAGCCGGGATCAGGGCGATAAAGCTCATTCGGAAACTTCCTCGTCAGCGGGCAATTCACGCGCTTCGGATTCCAGCATGACGGGAATGCCATCCTTGATCGGAAAGGCTAGCCGATCGGGCTTGCAGAATAGCTCCTGCCGGCTTTTATTGAAGACCAACGGCCCCTTGCAGAGCGGGCAGACCAGGATTTCAAGCAGTTTGGCGTCCATGTTTCAATTTTCCTATCAGCCAGTCAGTCAGATCGGGTTCAAGCCGGGCAGAAACCGGCAAGACCCGGATTTTATCACCGCGCGCGCCCAAGCCGGGCAATGCTGCAAGTTTTACCGCATCCTTTTCCGTGACCATGACCAAATCCGCCTCGGGCAGATCGGCCACGGAAAAATCGTGGTGATCGGGAAACGGGTATTCCTTGAAGGACAAGCCCAAGCTGCGCAAGGTAGCAAAAAATCGCGCAGGATTACCGATACCACAGACGGCCGCCAGGTTAAATCCGCCCAGTTCACTGGCATTCATGGTTTTGCCAGCATCGTGCAGCGAATAAAACAGACCCGGTTGTAAAGTCATGTGAAACATGTGTTCATGCGGGACCATCGCACCGACACCATTCAACACCACCGCATCGACCGCAGCCAATCGCGCCACCGGTTCGCGCAAGGGGCCGGCAGGAATCGGCAACCCGTTGCCAAAACCACGCACACCATCGATCACGCACAGCTCGATATCCCGCGCCAGACGGTAGTGCTGCAAACCATCATCGCACAACAGCACATCCACCTCGGGGTGCGCCGTCAGCAAGGCCCGACCAGCGGCAGCGCGATCCGGACAGACAAACACCGGAACACCGGCACATGCCAGCAGCAAGGGCTCGTCGCCGCAGCGGGCAGGATCGGTATGCTGCGTAACTTCCAGCGGGTCCACCGCGGAACCACGATAGCCACGCGAGATAATTCCGGGTCGCCAGCCGCGTTCAACCAACTGGCGCGCCAGAGACAGGGTCAACGGCGTCTTGCCGGCCCCCCCGGCCGTCAGATTACCCACCACCACCACTGGCACCGACAGTCGATTGGATTTGAATATTCCCGCACGATACAAACCACGCCGCCCTGCCGCAATCAGCGCAAACAACCCAGCCAAAGGCAAGAGCACAGCGGACTGCCAGGAAAAGGGGGAATACCAGATTTGTTCTATCGAGCGCATCCGAGAAACTGTCCTAAAAGTGAAACGAGCGGCCGTCAGCTGTGGGAGCCCGGAGCACAGGACCCGGAGTGTATATGGAAATACATGAAGGCTCCGAGCACCGCGCGACCCCAGATTACGGTTGCGCAGTCACTTTGGGGCTGTTTCTCATGAAAAACGGGGCTTTCGCCCCGTTGCTCCACTTATTTTTTGCCACTGTTTTGCGTGGCAAAGGTGAGCTTGCCATAGCCAGCGGCACGCGCCGCCTCCATCACATTGACCACACTTTGGTGCGTCGCCAATGCATCGGCATTAATCACTACCATCGGGTCCGGATTATTCCCGGCAGCGCGACGCAGCACCAGTGCAAATTCATCGGGATTGGTAAATGCCACCGGCGTTTCATTCACGGCATATTGCCCATTGGCTGACACGGCCACCTGGATCGTCTGCTTCTGCTCAGTGGTTTTTTCCGCGTCTGCCGTAGGCAAATTAATTTTGAGCTCGGCAAACTTTGAATACGTGGTGGATGCCATCAGGAAAATCAGGATGACCAGAAGCACATCGATCAGCGGAACAAAGTTGATTTCCGGCTCGTCGCGACCACGGCCTTTTCGAAATTTCATCGGTACGTCCGCTTCAGTTAATTGCGTTCGCCGTGGACCACTTCCACGAGCTTGATCGCCAATTGTTCCATCT
>JARLJJ010000499.1 GCA_031291275.1 Formivibrio sp. | reverse complement strand
TTCGCCGCCAGAAAAATGGCGCAACGCTTGCAGTTTTGCGCGCAATATACTGTTCTAGCGTCAAGACCCCGTAGCTCAGCAGGATAGAGCATCAGTTTCCTAAACTGAGGGCCGCGTGTTCGAGTCACGCCGGGGTCACCAATGAAATCAATGACTTATGAAATAGCGAGGCCCCGCATTTTGCGGCCGTGGGCCACATTTGGGCCATTACAACAAAACAAACAGGAACAATTTAATCTCGATAAATAGCTGGTTTCTGAATGCATTGGCCCACCTTTGGACCATTTCAAATAGCAGATAGATTTTTTCACTGTTTTTTCAATGCACTATCAATACTACGCCTCGGATTGCATATCCGTTGTTGTTGCTTTCGCTCCCTTGCTCTAGCCTCCGCTGGCGTGTTTCAGACACCGCAAAAGGGGCCGCATGGCAGAGATCACAGAACGAAAAAGCGAAAAAACTGGACTGAAGAGCTATCGCGTTAGAATTCGCTTGAAGGGTCGCACGCCCGAGACTGCGACCTTCAAAAAGATAACCGACGCTAGGGCGTGGGCTGCCAAGACCGAACAGGCCATAAAAGAAGGCCGCCATTTTGGAGTCAGCAAGCGCCACACGCTCGGTGAGTTGCTTGATCGCTATGAAGAGGCAGAACTGCCACGCTTAAAATCAGCCCCCAAGCTCAAGCCTAGGCTCACTACATGGCGCGCGCTACACGGTGCAACCCTGCTTTCCGACCTGACACCCGATGTCATCGCCAAAGCGCGCGACATGCTTGCTGCAATGCCAAAGCAATATGGCGGCGGCAAGCGCACCGCTGCAGACGTAAACCGCTTTTTAGCCGCGCTATCGTCAGTTTGCACCTACGGTGTCAAGGAATTGAATTGGATCGAACGCAATCCATTGGAACGGGTATCCAAAGGCTCAGAGAGCAAAGGTCGCGTGCGGTATCTCTCCGATGTTGAATTACCCCGCTTTCTGAAAGCCTGCCGTCAAAGCAACAATCAGAACCTCTATTTGGCTGTCGTTCTTGCGCTAACAACCGGGGGCCGCAAGTCGGAAACTATGGGACTGCGATGGTCGCAAATTCGCTTGCAGGATCGCACTGCAATGCTTGGCGATACAAAGAACGGTGACGCCCGCGCATTGCCGTTGTCAGGCGAAGTAATTGTGCTGCTTCAAGAACGATCCAAGGTCAGAAATCTACTTGATGACCGTCTATTTCCTCCAAAGCCTCGAAGCAAGTCCCCATTCCTAGATTTACGTGCTCCGTTTGCTACAGCTCTGAAAGAAGCTGAGATAGGCGATTACATAGGCGAAGGTAAGAAACGCCTATTTGTTGCAAATTTCCGCTGGCACGATTTGCGCCATACGTGCGCGAGCTATCTAGCAATGGCGGGTACATCGCCACTCGAAATTTCCAAAATCTTAGGTCACCGGACCATGGCTATGGTTTCGCGATACGCGCACTTGTCGCCCGGTCGCGTTGTGGAACTTGGAGATATGCTTGCAAAGCGTATGGGGGTGGGAAATTGAAACAGGCTATCAAATTGAGGCCACATGAAGCAGCAAGTCATATTGCTAAACTGCTTGCTGGAAATCTGATTGTTCCTGAAGACCACATAAAGGCCGTCCGCTATGCACTTGTCGAGGCATTGGTTGTACTCAGGGTCGATGGCGCCACGGATGTATCTACTCGCAATAAATGGCGTTGCGACGGTGACGGTGTGGTAAGTGCCGCTATAGTCTACGAAACGTGGACGCAAGAACAGGCCGAAGCGTCATTCCTCAGGCGAGCGCCGCAACACTCACCAAACATTAAGGCCGCTGACAACCTTGCGTCGATTTGCTTTCAGGCAATTGAACGTGGGCACATAATCGATCGCGACCGGCTGCAAATACCGATGTTGTTACAATCAATAGTTGGCTTTGCGCCCGACAGGCAGCTTTCAGCGGCGACAAAAAAACGTCCACAACGAACATCCTGGCTATTGAAGCCAATTATAATTGCCTTGAGAACGCTTGGTACGGCTGCATCCACAAAAGAGATCTTAAGATGGCTTGAAGATCGTGAAGGCTGGCAAGTGATCGGCGATACTATTCAGTATTTTGATGAGGATAAACGCGCAGATAAAGTCATCAAGGTACCTGCATTCCGAAATCTGATTACCGACGCAAAGGAACACCTTCTGAAATAAGCCATCACATTTCTTTCATCGCTACCCGGTTAGCGATGAAACCAATGTTTTAGTGCGCTCCAGTTAACAAGGAGCACGCAACGTGACTGAAAAAAGACTAGAAACATTTCCTCGTCTCGCGACGATCCCAAAAGCTGCCGAAATCTTCGCCAATGCAGGTGAAACGCCCTCTGCAATTCGGGCAAACATTTTCAAATCAGCCGATAGATACAACTCGCGGGGCGAGACCATTGCTGGCAACGGACTCGCCGCTACCGGCGCGATAATCCGTCGTGGGCGCAAGGTTCTCATTGATATTGACCGTTACGGCGCTTGGCTTTCTGGCAACGAAAATAACATCCAAGATGGCAAAGCAGCCTTATGGAGGATGCGCGACGATGATGCACTAGAGCAGTGCATCATCGAACCGGCGTTGTTTGAAGGTTTTGTGAAATGAATCGCAACAAGGATATTGCGCAGACATACGCACGCCAAGGTGTTTACATTTTTCCGTGCCGGGAAGTTGATAGCAAAGGAGGCGTGGCTAAAGCCCCGTATGTCGAGGGCGGTTGGCACAGTGCGACTACAGACGAAGGCCAAATTCGCGATTGGGGGGCACGCTGGCCGAATGCACTTATCGGCCTTCCATGCCGCTCGAACAAAATAATCGTTATCGACGCGGATCGACACGGGCAAGACGATGGAGTGGCAACATTCTTGAAAATGGCCACACAAAACGCCCACGACACGAACTCTCAGCCTCTCATCGCCACGCCTAGGGACGGCTACCATCACGTATTCCGCCGTCCGGTACATTTGGGCGATACCAAAGGCAAAATCGCACCCGCCATTGACATTCGTGACCGGGCGTATGTCATCGCAGCTGGTTCTGTCATGGCGAATGGCCTTTGCTATTCGCTCCAAAATGGTTCGATTGAACAATTGGCAGCGGGTATAGGTAACGCCACCCTGCCAGAACTACCGGATTGGCTTTCGGTACTTGTTGCAAAACCGGATCCCAAAAAGAATACGGCACCGGGATATGTTGCACACCAAACGTTTCCGCCCAGTGGCGATTTACGTCAACGATTGGCGGGTTTGGTCCGCACCGTAGCCCGTGCCAACCCCGGCGAGCGAAACACAAAGCTGCATTGGGCGGCCTGCCGAATGGCGGAAATTGTTTGGGAAGGTGGGCTTCAACGCCCAACAGCAATCGCAATCCTTGTTGAAGTCGGAGTGAACGTGGGACTGCCGAAAGCCGAAGCTCAGCTAACCGCGGAAAGCGGCATCAACAACAGCAAGGTTGGTGTCAAAAATGGAAACTGATCCTAATAGTTGGTCTTGCGACGACGGCATAGATTTTGTGCGTAAAATTGTACTCGAAAGCGACTCCTCACGATTTTCATACGAACAAACGTTTTCGGAAGACTGGCCAAAACCAAATCCTATCATCGCGGAATTGAAACCCGTTCCCGTTTTCAATCCCGACACGCTATTACCAGACGTGTTACGGCCATGGATTATGGACGAAGCGGAAAGAATGCCATGTCCGGCTGATTTTGTTGCCGTGGCGGCATTGGTGGCGTTGGGTTCAACCATCGGCGCACAGTGCGCCGTCAAACCGAAAGCTAACGATAACTGGGTCGTCGTTCCTAACCTGTGGGGCGGCGTTGTCGGCGAACCCTCGGCGAAGAAATCCCCGGCGTTGGCAGCGGCATTGAAACCTATGGACAGATTGATAGCTAAGGCTCGCGAGACTTACAAAGCGGCGGCGGGGGACTACGAAACTGGACAGATTGTCTTTGAAGCTCAGAAAGACGCTATCGAAAGCCGGATCAAGGAGGCCGCGCGCAAGCCTAGCAAGGGCGACCCCACAGCTATCGCAACTGAACTTCGCAAACATGGCGAACAAGCCCCAGATCTACCGACACTCAGGCGTTTCAAGACCAACGACTGCACGGTGGAGAAATTGGGCGAGTTATTGAGGGACAATCCTTCTGGCGTTTTGGTTTTACGCGACGAGCTGGTTGGATTGCTAGCGACATGGGAACGTGAGGGCCGCGAAGGCGAACGCGCTTTCTTCTTGGAAGGTTGGAATGGGGTTCAGGGGTTTGATACCGACCGTATCGGGCGCGGTAACATTTCAATTCCAAACCTTTGCCTATCGATTTTCGGGGGCATACAGCCGGACAAATTGACCGGCTACCTGGAACAGGCCACCCACACTCTTGCCAATGACGGAATGCTCCAACGCTTTCAATTGCTTGTTTATCCAGATGCTTGCCCTTGGGAGTGGCGGGACCGAGCACCGAACAGGGCGGCTTGTGATGAAGCGTGTTCCGTCTTTGAAACCCTAGCTGATTTCGACCCCATCGGGTTTGAGGCGTTCCCGGCGGATGCCTTCGCTAAGTTTCCGTTTTTCTGTTTCGATGGAGAGGCTCAGAGAGTATTTATTGAGTGGTCCGAAGACCTGCACCGCAACCGGATGCCCGGCGAGGATCAACCGATCATTCAACAGCATTTGGCGAAGTTCGATAAACTCTTTCCCGCGCTGGCGTTGATATTCCATCTGGTAGACGGCGCCGCGTTGGGAACACGGGGCAATATCGGCAAGGCTGCGGCACTGCGGGCAGCAGCTTGGTGCGAATATCTGGAAGCTCATGCCCGGCGTTGCTATGGGCTGTTGAAGGATGACGGCTTGCGGGCGGCGCAAGCGTTAGCGGCCAAGCTCAAGCGCAATGCGTTGGAAGATGGATTCACTGTGCGCGATGTCCGTCGCAACCAGTGGCGCAGCCTTACGACTGACGACGGCATACAAGCAGCGCTCGATTGGTTGGAGAACGAAGGCTGGCTGCGTAGCGCAGAGGTGGGCGGCACGGGGCCCGGTGGTGGTCGGCGCACCGTTCGTTATTGGATCAACCCGGCGATGGGGTCAAAACCCCAGGGCGGCACACCATGAACTGGCTATCCCGCACGCCTCGCCCGTTTCTGGATAGATCTCAAACCCGCACTGCCAATACTGCCAAAAGAAATCTAACGACAGTTTTGGCAGCTCCCCAATCGGCACCCTGTGAAAAATATGGTGTTGTTGGCAACCGCATCTGGGTGTCGTGATGGCTGAAAATGGCAACACCAACCTGCCCGAAGTGATTCAAGCGAATGAACAAATGGGGAGCCACTCCCCCCGTTCGAGATTACGCCTAGGCACTATACGAGAATGTCGCCGCGAACTTGCAAAGCTGTACGTTGATGCAAGGTGCGGTGCGATTGAAACTGCCGATGCAACGCGGTTGGCCTATCTTTTAACGTCACTTGCAAACCTCATCCGTGAGTCTGAAATGGAAGAACGCATTGAAGCACTAGAAACGAAAATCAAGGTGCGGCGATGACTGGAAAATTGGAAGCGCGACTGGCAAAACTAGAATCTCACGTCGCTGCAAAAGATGTTGACTTTTCATCTGTCGTTTTCGGTGAATTTAATCGAACAGATTATGAAATAGTTGGGGTGGTCGGCGGCAACCGCCAAGTAGTTGCGCGACAATCTGGCGAAACCGTTGAAGCGATAGTTGGGCGAGCGCAGAGGCAATTACGTGAGAAAATTATTTTTCTCGTTTATTCCGAAGGCCGCACCGGTGATACGTGCGTTGTTTTTCCGAAAGAACTTCATGGCGGCCACGAATAGCGTGGTCGAAACGACAAACAAAAGGTGTCTAAAATGAGTGGTGTTTATTTCGGACTTAGGTTTGACGCTGGGCACGTTGCAAGCGCGAGAGGCTCGGTATGGGTCACATTCAAGCTGTCTGCGATTCATAAAAGCGTAGACATTTCACACGACTGCGGCAGCATTGGTGAATTAAGGAGCGTCGTTTCGCAAATGCATCGTGACTTAGAGAAAATTCTAACAAATGCAGAAATTGAAATGGGCAACGATGAATAGACGAAGTGCTTGCTAAGCGCCTGCACTTCCATACCGCCAGAACCTGATTATTACGAACGATCCTAAGGCGGAATGGTCAATGAACGGCGGCTAGCGTGAGCGGAACGGATAGTCACCCTCGATAGCCAGGAACCGAAGACCGGCAAGCGGAAACGCCTTGCCTGTGTGATGGACATCGCCTGCGGTTCGGGCTCGCTGCTACTCAATGTGCGCAAGCGCATGGGCCCGCGCGGCATCGGAAAAATCTACGGACAAGAAAAGAACGTCACCACCTACAACCTTGCCCGGATGAATATGCTGCTGCACGGGGTGAAGGACACTGAGTTCGAAATTTACCACGGCGACACGCTGACAAACGACTGGGACATGCTCCGCGAGATGAACCCGGCGAAGAAACCTTACTTCGACGCTGTGGTCGCCAACCCGCCATTCAGCTACCGCTGGGAGCCGAGCGAGGTGTTGGGCGAGGATGTGCGCTTCAAGAATTATGGACTGGCCCCGAAGTCGGCCGCGGACTTCGCATTTCTGCTGCACGGGTTTCACTACCTCAAAGACGATGGTGTGATGGCGATCATCCTCCCGCACGGCGTGCTGTTTCGCGGCAGCGTTGAGGCGAAGATCCGAAAGAAGCTCCTCGGCGACGGGCACATCGACACCGTCATTGGCCTGCCCGCGAACTTGTTTTACTCGACCGGTATTCCGGTCTGCATCCTCGTCCTGAAAAAGTGCAAGAAGCCAGATGACGTCCTGTTTATCAACGCGTCAGAGCAATTTGAAAGAGGCAAGCGACAGAACTACTTGTCCGATGAGCATATCAGAAAGATCATCGACACATACCAACAGCGTCCGGAGAGCATCGAGCGGTACGCCAGACGTGTGGGGATGGACGAGATTGAGGCAAACGACTTCAATCTGAACATCTCGCGCTATGTCAGCACAGCCAAGGACGAGGTCGCAATCGATCTATCGGCCACGCACAAGGAGTTGGTCAAGATCGAGGGGGAGATTCTGGCGGCAACGGCAAAGCACAACGTGTTTCTGAAGGAACTGGGACTACCAGTGCTGCCGTCGAAAAAAGGTAGGTGACGCTTAGCAGATCGTTGCGGTAGTCGCGATCAACGCAGTTTAGTTTCTCCATTTGAATTCCGGTTCGCTTGCTGGCTGTGCGAGGGAGTCGTACGCTGAATCCGTAGTCTGGATTGTGGTCAATGGCTTATTTTGTCAAGGTAATTCCGCCAAGCAAGCGCGCTCGAATTCACGGAGGTGAATGTCGTCACTGCCGCGATGGGCGAGGCCAGGAAGGGCAGGACAAAGGTAGCGGTCCGACTTATTGGAAACCCGCATATCCGATGCCCGGTTTTGAAACCTTGGCTGAAGCCCAACAATTCATGGCTGACCTCCACTACGGCGACATTGGGGCATGCTTGGACTGCCAACGTCATGGGTATATTTGATGACTGACCCGCGCTGGACAGCGGGATTCAAGGCGATCGTCAAGGCACCCGCGCGACGGGGAACGCGTCCGGTTCAAATGGGAGCCCACTCCCATCCCAGACGTCCGGGTATGAAGCCGGATCGACGCACCACGCCTCTCCGCTCTGGAAAATGAGCGAGAGCGTCGGATCATCGAGGTTCTGTGGCCCCTGCGATCATTACGGCAGTTACGGCAGTGTTGTCTGGCGCCCGTGAGCCAATCTCCGCACAGCTAAAATATAGAGGAGCCAAGCTTGTTCGCCTCCGAGTGGCCACTGCTGGGCCACTAAGGAGGAAAAAACACGCACAACCTGAAACACCCCAAGACAAACGCAACACCTTAACTCGTTGATTTAATTGTGCTAATATGTTCCCAGTTGTTTTGGCGTTTTCGTTGAGCCAGTTTCCTAAACTGAGGGCCGCGTGTTCGAGTCACGCCGGGGTCACCACCACGCAGCGGACAGCAGGCGCGATCGGGTAGTGTGCGGAAAATTCACCCAGATGCTGCGTTGGCGCGAGCTTTGCGAACTCGCCGATCTGC
>JARLJJ010000498.1 GCA_031291275.1 Formivibrio sp. | reverse complement strand
CTGGCACGGCTGCGCGGGCAGCGAAACGTCGACCGTACGCCGGGAGCGGAGATCATGCAGGAGTTTCTGAAACGTGCGCAAGAGAAGGGCTATAGCAGTTACTTCTACGGCGACACGGAACAGACGCTTGCGACATTGTGCGAAACAGTGAAGCGCAACTATCCCGGCCACAGAATCGCAGGCACCTATTCCCCGCCCTTCCGCCCACTGACGCTGTCCGAGGAGGCCGAGATCGTTGGGCGAATCAATGCCGCCCGGCCAGACGTTCTCTGGGTCGCGCTGGGCATGCCGAAGCAGGACATCTGGATCCATGAGCGGTTAGCCAAACTCGATGTTCCTGTCGCGATAGGCGTGGGAGCCGCTTTCGCCTTTGTCGCCGGAACAGTTCCGCGCTGCCCCGAGTGGATGGGCCGCGCAGGCTTCGAATGGGTCTTCCGCTTCCTCAAGGAACCCCGCAAACTCTGGCGCCGCGACCTGCTGGACGGGCCACGGTTTATTTTTCACGCCGGCATGGAGTTGCTTCGTAAGTGACACCCACTACCACAGCCTCCCCGACACCTTAAAGCACTTGCTGACGCGGGAAGCCAAGCATGTTGTAGAGTCAAGTGAATTGCTGTCTTCAATCGCAATCTAAGAAAGAGTCGTTGAATGAGCAAACCTGAAGGGAGTGCATTCGTACACAAACTTGCAGACGTCTCCTCGAATGCAATCGGCGATGGCACAAGAATCTGGCAGTTTGTTGTTATCCTTTCTGGTGCGAGGATCGGAGCGGGCTGTAATATTTGTTCGCATGTTTTTATCGAGAATGACGTGGTGATTGGAGATAGGGTCACGATCAAGAGCGGCGTCCAATTGTGGGACGGCCTTCGGGTTGGAAACGACGTGTTTATTGGTCCCAATGTCACATTTACAAACGACATGTTTCCTCGGAGCAAGAGATACCCCGATAAGTACCTTGAAACGATCATCAATGATAGAGCTTCAATCGGGGCTGGCGCAGTCATTTTGCCGGGCCTAACGGTCGGTACAGACGCATTTGTCGCCGCTGGCGCGGTTGTAACCAGAAGCGTCGCACCAAAAAGCATGGTTCGCGGTAATCCCGCCAGGCACGTCAGATATGTCGGAGATACACATGAAGATTGATCTTTGCAAGATCATCGATCTCCCAAAGATTTCCGATCCGCGCGGGAATTTGACCTTCATTGAAGGAGGTCATCAGATACCATTTGGCATCCAAAGGGTTTATTACCTCTATGATGTGCCGGGCGGTTCGGAGCGCGGCGGCCATGCCCACAAGGAGTTGCACCAGCTCATCATTGCCATGTCCGGCAGTTTCGATGTGATACTGGACGATGGTGAGAACAAGAAGCGCGTTCATATGAATCGCTCCTACTACGGACTTTATGTTTGCCCTATGATCTGGCGAGAGCTGGACAATTTTTCTTCCGGGTCGGTCTGCATGGTGCTCGCGTCCAATTACTACGATGAAGCAGATTATTATCGCGATTATGCCGAATTCATGCGGGCGCGGAGTCAGGAATGAACGTCCCGTTTCTTGACTTGAAAGCGGCCTACTGCGAGATTCAAGACGAGCTTGAGTCTGCAGTGCTTGCTTCTCTGCGCTCAGGCTGGTACATCGACGGGCAAGATGTAGAGGCATTCGAACAGGAGTTTGCGGCCTTCACCGGAACCCGGCATTGCGTAGGTGTGGCCAACGGTCTGGATGCACTTCGCCTTGCATTGATCGCCATGGGGATCAGCGCCGAGGATGAGGTCATCGTCCCATCGAATACTTACATCGCTACCTGGCTTGGCGTTAGCCAGTCAGGAGCGACTTTTGTTCCGGTCGAGCCGGTGGAATCCACATACAACCTGGATCCAGACAGGATCGAGGCTGCCATTACACCTCGCACCAAGGCGATTCTGCCCGTGCACCTCTATGGACAGTCGTCGGATCTTGACCCAATCATCGCAATAGCACATAAGCACGGACTGCGGATTCTGGAAGATGCGGCACAGGCCCACGGGGCGCGCTACAAGGGCAAGCGGATCGGCGGGCATGGGGACGTTGTGGCGTGGAGCTTTTATCCTAGCAAGAATCTTGGCGCTTTCGGCGATGCCGGCGCCATTACAACAAATGACCCCGAGTTGGCTGACCGCGTGCGTGCGCTGCGCAATTACGGGTCAAGCGTGAAATACGTAAATGAGGTGAAGGGCTACAATAGCCGTCTTGACCCGGTGCAGGCTGCTGTCTTACGGGTCAAGCTCAAGCATCTGGACGAATGGAATGCTCGCAGAAAAGCGATTGCCGCGCGCTACACATCGGAGTTGGCGGGAACGAGATTGGTGCTGCCCGAAGTGCCGGCGTGGGCTGAGCCCGTCTGGCACCTGTATGTAGTGCAACACGCAGAACGAGATAGTCTGCAAAAGGCTCTGCACGAGGCCGGCATTGGGACACAGATACACTACCCAATTCCGCCGCATCTGCAAGAGGCGTATCGGGACGCGGGTTATGCGGCAGGCCGGTTTCCCATTGCGGAGGGGATGGCTAATTGCCTACTCAGCTTGCCCATGGGGCCGCAATTGGATGATGCGTGCGTTACGACCGTGATCGACGCATTGAAAGCAGCCGCTCACGCATGACCGAAGCGAAAGCGTCCTACCACCGCATATTGAAGAGTACTTCCATTATTGGAGGTGCGTCGTTCATCAACATTGCAATCGGGGTACTACGCGGTAAGGTTCTGGCTGTCTTGCTCGGGCCGGCAGGCGTGGGACTAGCCAGCCTTTATAACGGACTGATGGGAACAGCCTCAACAGTTGCCACCATGGGACTGGGCACCGTGGGCACACGCCAGATTGCGGAAGCGTGCAGTAAGGATGATGCGCACGCAATCCTGGTGGCACGACGCGCCTTGTATTGGGGCACGATGCTGCTTGCCGTCGCCGGCGGGCTGGTTGTCTGGTCTCTTCGGACGGTTCTGGCAGTGTATGCGTTGGGCAGCGCCTCGTATTCCGGCGCAGTTGGATGGCTATCGATCGGGGTTGTGCTCTCGGTTGCAGGAGCATCTCAGGGAGCATTGATCCAAGGCATGCGCCGCATTGGAGATATCGCTCGTCTCAATGTCTATGGATCCGTAATCAGTACAGCGCTAGGCATTGGAATTCTTTGGCGGTGGGGCAGTACCGGGATAGTTGCCTATATACTGCTTGCGCCCGCTGCGAGCTTTGCACTAGGGCACCTCTATGTATCGAAACTGCCGAAAACCAAGGCTGAGAGCGTCACGTTTCCAGAGCTGACACGTGAATGGAAGATGCTCCTTCATCTGGGACTGGCTATGGTGGGAGCTGGGTTTGTTCAGCAATTTGCACAACTCTGGATACGAATCGATGTTGCCAAAGTTCTGGGCCCACCGGCGCTTGGCCAGTATCAGGCGGCGTGGGCCATCTCAATGCAGTACGTCGCCTTTGTCCTAGGAGCGATGGGGACGGACTACTACCCCAGACTGACTGGAGTCATCCATGATCCCAAAGCCGCCAGCAGGCTGGTTAACGAACAAACGGAAATTGCCACACTGTTGAGCGCGCCGATTTTCATCACCATGATGGCGATAGCACCGTGGGTCATTCATCTGCTCTATGCGGCTTCCTTTACACCTGCGATCGAAATTCTGCGCTGGCAGGTGCTGGGCGATGTTCTCAAAGTGGCAAGCTGGCCCCTTGGCTTTCTGATTCTGGCAGCGGGCGATGGAAAGAGCTTCTTCGCAACCGAAACTGCTTCTTTGATGGTTTTAACAGGGCTCATCACAGGCCTAGCGCCAGTTTTTGGGTTACCCATCACTGGCATTGCCTACCTTGTAATGTACAGTTTTTACTTACCGCTTGTGTATTGGCTGGCTCGCCGAAGGATCGGCTTTCACTGGTCGCGGTCGGTTCTTGTCCTGTCTATTGCGGCGTTTGCCCTGTGCGTCGTTGTTGACATAATGACTGCCCTAACACGGTGGGGAATGCTGGCCGGTTGCCTAGCCGCAGTCGCGTTCGCGGTATTCTCACTTGGGCGAATTACTCACATGAGCAACCTCGGCGGCCCGGTAGGGCGATGGGGAGAAATGGCCAGACAGCTTACAGGAAGCAATCGAGCATGAACACGGATAACATCGCTCTTTCTAATCACGATAGCACTCAGGAACCCTTAGTCTCGGTCCTTGTCCCATCTTATAACCATCAGAAATACATCATTGAATGTTTGGAGTCCATCAACAACCTGGACTATCCACGATTGGAATTGCTTGTTAGCGACGACTGTTCGACGGATGATACCTACAGCCTAGCGGAACAATGGACACAGCGGCACTTAAACAGATTTGAGCGTACTCTTATTTCTCGGCAAAGTGAGAATCTCGGCATCGCAGGCAATCTGCAGTACCTGTTTGACAACGCACAAGGCGCATACTTTGCGCCGATCGCTTCAGATGATATGTTCGTCAAACCGGCGATTACTTGCCGAGTAGGCATTCTGCAGAAGAATCGAAATGTTGATGCGTTATTTGGAAAGGCAGAAGGGATCTCCGAGTCTGGCGAATTGATAGCTAATGCAGTTATGTCGAAACAAGACGCCTCGATTTTTTTGAGGCTCTCTTCAAGAAAACTACTCGCCGCCAGGTTAATGCTGATGCGGTTTTGGCCCATTCCGGGTCCTGTACTGCTTATACGAAGAGAGGCTCTCTGTGAAGGCGGAAGTGTAGGGCGCCTGCCCTCTGAGATAAAGATTGAAGATGCATATATGCATAGCCGACTTGCCGCGCTTGGCAGGTTGGGTTTTGTGGATTGCGTGGTTGCTAGATATCGGAACACACCGGGCGGAATAGCATCGACCATTTGCAGATCTAACGAATTAGTAGAGGGCTTCGTGACGATCTACAGAATGAATATGCGATTGATGAAAGGTTTTAACCGTATTGTAATTGGCAACAGGTTGTCGCGATACAAGCTTCAATTAAACCCAGAGAAGACTCTTTTCGACAAAGTGAACTCCTTTGTACTGCGACTTATTACGGTTCAGTTGAAGGCGATATGCCTTCTGTTGTATACGTTCATGCCCAAGCCGAGTCTGTAGCCTTGGCCAGATTTTCCTAAGAGTACCGTAAGCAGAATGCAGACTCCAGGCAGTCTGCGTAAAAGAACATGGAAGCAGGAGACCCGCAATGACTGCCGCGCCAATTTCAAGTCATTCATGCAATGAGCTGACAATCCCTTCGCAACTGAGCTTTTTGGCGCCCGCGATCGTCGATGACCTGATAAGAGTGGGCAGTGTAAATGATGGCGGCTATGTTGTCCCATCTTCTTCGGTGGAAGCGGCCGATTTCCTACTTTCCTTTGGCGTATCAGATGATTGGTCGTTTGAAGAACACTTTAAGAAACTCAATCCTACCGTTCAAATACACGCATACGACCATACAGTTTCGAAGTGCAGCTTTCGAGCTAGCGTCATGCGTGGATTCATGAAAATGCTTTTGGGTAGAACGTCTTTTGAAAATATTTCGCAAAGATATGGTCTTTTAGCCTCTTATAAAAGTTTCTT
>JARLJJ010000497.1 GCA_031291275.1 Formivibrio sp. | reverse complement strand
CGTTTCTCCTGTCACCACGAACTGGCGTTGTTCTGGCGGATCCTGGTCATGAACCGGATGGCCCCTGAGCGTGAACCATTCACCCACATTGAGATTACGCACTGAACCTTGGGCCGTGAAGGCCTTCGCAGCACGATCAAGGGCTTGTTGGCGCAAACGGGCATAGCGACTCAACTCGTTCAGACCACCATAGTAGAGTCCTTGCGGATCATAGTCTTCCAGACTGCGCAGCGCTTGTTCCCCACCAAGGCCCTGATCTTGTACGGTTTCATCGGTGGTCTGGTCTGTGGCCACGGTTTTGTAATCGAAGCTCGCCAGGCTAACCCTGGATGGCATGATCTGACGCTGACTACCCCAACTCTGCAGGGTATCTTCACTTTCAGTGCCATCGGCACGGTGGAAACGAATACAGTCCAACGCAGACACTTTGAGGCTATAAGGATCGTCAAATAGCACCAGTGTATGAACCGGGGTTTTGCCAGATTGGAAGGTAAAGTAATAGCTGATGCCTTCCTCACGCAGCAAGCGCTGGATGAACTCCAAGTCGGATTCGCGATATTGCAGGCAGTAGCTGCGGGCCGCGTATTCCGCCTCAAGCTGCGGATCGAGATTAAACGAGGCGGCAATCACTGGGTTATTGGCAATATGTTCATCCAGGATAGTTTTGACAACCTGCGGAACGGTCAGATCCTGAAACACCCGGCTACTGCGACGCTGGGCCAGCAATGCCAATGCCGGTTCAATGGTCAGACGATAGCTTGAAAATCCGCCATTTGAGCCGACGGCATGGGCCGCAGTCACCAGGCCAGTAAGAATGCGCTCGCCCCCCGCAGGCGTCAGCACGCCAACCTGCACCGGCAAACCGAGCAAGTCCTTGAGCTCAAGATGGGCATCGGTCGAAAGGCAATCCAGTTCATAACGATACAGCGCAGACAGCGCAGCCTCGCCGTTCAATTCATGCGGCAGCAGCGTATTGGGTTTCCAGCCATCACCGCCAAACTCAAGCGTCAACAAACGCGAGTCTTGAGTGAAAGCCGAAGCAAAGGCGCGTAGCAGCGATTCAAGGTTTTCTAACATTAGAACCCTCTAATTTATTGATTTATCTGAAAAAGTATTAATTTTTCACGACGGGTAGATTACTACAAATAATCAATTAACGTAAGCTATTGACAGAACAAACCATGGAAATAAGTACCGTTAATACTTACATTTAATTTCCACACCCATCAGAAAAAGTCTGACCATGTGTTATCCCACAGACATAAGCCGTTGGTATGTGACGAGAATCACAATTGCGGATGCGCGAAAGGCATCACTGCCTTGGCATCCTTTTCGGCAAAAAGAAAGCGGCTGACCCTTCCCGTGCACTCGCACAGGGAGCATTAGCCGCAGGTTAAAACCTAGTCACCACAGAAATTTCCACGCGTCTCTTTATGCAATCTTTACGTCTTTCTGCATAGTTTTCACACCGGCATTACGCAGGAATACCTAAAGTTGATGCATGAGAGAGCGTTCATTCTCTCCAATTGCCGGAGAACTCAACAATGTCCGAACTTTTCTATCTCGCACTCGCCGCCGTTATGGTCATGTGCCTGGCACTGCTCATCGCAGGGTGCCGCAAGCTGGAGGGCCGGAAATGAGCACCATGTACTGGGCCGCTGCAGCGGTCGCGCTGTTACTTTTCGTCTACCTGTTGATCGCGCTGTTCAACGCTGAGGAGATGTCATGAATCATTCCGCCGTCGTACAAGTCGGCCTCTACCTGCTGGTATTGCTGATACTGGCCTGGCCGCTTGGCCGTTATCTTGCCGATCTGTTTGAAGGTCGCCTGGCCCAGCGCTGCCCACGTCTGGCGAGCTGTGCAGAGCGCTTCTATCGTCTGTGCGGGGTTCGCACCGAACAGGACATGAGCTGGTGGCGTTATGCGCTGGCGATTGTCGTGTTCAATGCCATCGGCGTTGTCGTGGTGTATGCACTACAGCGCCTGCAAGCCTTTTTGCCTCTCAATCCAGCTCACATGGCGACAATCACGCCGGATTCAGCGTTCAATACCGCGATCAGCTTTGTAACCAATACCAATTGGCAAGGTTACAGCGGCGAATCCACGATGAGCCACCTGACGCAGATGGCTGCGCTGGCTGTGCAGAACTTCTTTTCTGCCGCAACCGGATTGTCCGTGGCCATTGCCTTGATTCGCGGTTTTGCACGTCGCACAACGGCGGGCATCGGCAATGCCTGGGTCGACCTGACCCGTTCCACATTAGGCGTGCTGCTGCCCTTGTCGATCGTGTTCGCGGTATTCCTGGTAGCGCAAGGCGTGGTACAGAACTTCGATGCCCCGCGCGAAGTCACGCTCGTACAAGCGGTGACCTATACGCAGCCCAAGCTTGGCGCTGACGGCCAGCCGCTCAAAGATGCCGCGGGTCAGGTGGTGACTGAAACGCTCACAGCCACCACCCAATCCCTGCCGATGGGGCCGGTCGCCTCGCAGGAATCCATCAAGATGATCGGTACCAATGGTGGCGGCTTCTTCAATGCCAATTCTGCGCATCCGTTCGAGAACCCGACACCGCTGGCCAACTTCTTCCAGATGCTGGCGATCTTCCTGATTCCGGCCGCGCTGTGCTTCACGTTCGGCCATATGGTGGGCGACATCCGCCAGGGCATCGCGATCCTGGGCGCGATGACGCTGATTTTCCTTGTCATGGTGGCCATCGCGATCTGGGCAGAAGGGCACGCCAATCCGCTGCTCACAACCTTGGGCATGGATGGCGGCGGTGGCAACCTGGAAGGCAAGGAGCTGCGCTTTGGCAGCCTGCAATCGGCGTTGTTTGCCGTGATCACCACTGCGGCTTCGTGTGGGGCAGTCAATGCCATGCATGACAGCTTTATGCCGCTGGGCGGCCTGGTACCGATGTGGCTGATCCAGCTCGGTGAAGTCGTATTCGGCGGGGTCGGCTCCGGACTCTACGGCATGCTGGTGTATGCCATCCAAGCCGTCTTCCTGGCCGGTCTGATGATCGGGCGCACGCCGGAATATCTCGGCAAGAAGATCGAATCCTACGAAATGAAGATGGTCTCCATCGCCATCCTCGCTACGCCGTTGTTGATCCTGGCAGGCACAGCCATCGCGGTACTGGCGCCGGCTGGTTTGGCAGGACTCGCCAATCCGGGTGCGCATGGATTCTCAGAAATCCTCTACGCGTTCTCGTCCGCATCCAACAACAACGGATCAGCCTTCGCCGGTCTTTCCGCCAACACGCCGTTCTACAACGTGCTGCTCGCGATAGCGATGTGGTTCGGGCGCTTCACGGTGATCGTGCCGGTGCTGGCGATTGCCGGACGCCTGGCGGCAAAACCGCGACTGGCCGTGACTTCCGGCACGTTACCCACGCACGGACCGCTGTTCGTGGTGCTACTGATCGGCACGGTACTTCTCGTCGGTGCGTTGACCTATCTGCCCGCGCTCGCGCTGGGTCCGGTTGTCGAACACTTGCAACTCATTCACTGAAAGGAAGCATGACATGAGCAAAACACAATCGCTTCCGCTGTTTGATTCGAAGCTGCTGCTACCTGCGCTGGTCGAATCGCTGCGCAAACTCTCCCCTCGGGCGCAATGGCGCAATCCGGTGATGTTCGTGGTCTGGATCGGCAGTGTGCTAACCACCGTGCTGGCGATCCAGGCCAGCCTGGGCCAGGGCGATGCACCGGCTGGCTTTGTCTGGTCTATCGCGGTATGGCTATGGTTCACGGTGCTGTTTGCCAACTTTGCCGAAGCCATGGCCGAAGGTCGCGGCCGAGCACAGGCCGAAGCTTTGCGCGGTCTGCGCAAGACCACCTGGGCCAAGGTGTTGCACGAACCGCACCATGATGCGAAGTGGGTACTGCGCGAGTCCGGCGAGTTGCGCAGCGGCGATGTGGTGCAAGTAATCGCCAGCGAAACCATCCCCGGCGACGGTGAAGTGATCGAAGGCGTGGCCTCGGTGGATGAATCGGCCATTACCGGCGAATCCGCACCGGTGATCCGCGAGGCGGGTGGCGACTTTTGTTCAGTTACCGGCGGCACTCGCGTCTTGTCCGACTGGCTGGTGATCCGCATCACCGCCAATCCGGGCGATGCCTTCCTCGACCGCATGATCGCCATGGTGGAAGGCGCCAAACGGCGCAAAACACCCAACGAAATCGCACTGACCATTCTGCTGGTCGCGATGACGTTGATCTTCCTGTTTGCCTGCGCGAGCCTTTTGCCGTTCTCGCTCTACAGCGTCGCGAGCTCGGGCAAGGGTGTACCAATCAGCGTCACCGCGCTGGTCGCGCTGCTGGTCTGCCTGATTCCGACCACTATCGCCGGGTTGCTCTCTGCCATCGGCGTGGCCGGGATGAGCCGCATGATGCAGGCCAACGTGATCGCCACATCAGGACGTGCGGTCGAAGCGGCCGGCGACGT
>JARLJJ010000496.1 GCA_031291275.1 Formivibrio sp. | reverse complement strand
TTCTGACCATCATACAGAGCCGCAGCATAGCGGGGCGGCGGGAATGGGGAGTATAAAGGGCTTCATACTGCATGAAAAAGAGGTGATTCATGGAAATGAATTCACCTCTTGGATTGTGGCGTTTAGTTATTGGTAAAAGTACCCAAGAGCCCGCAACGAGGAAAAGCCAGGGGTCCCGCAGCCAATAATGACGTGATCTATCAACTCGATCTTCAGCAACTGGCCTGCTCGGATTAGATCGAGGGTCACTTTGATGTCGGCCTCGCTCGGCGATGGCTCTCCGCTTGGGTGATTATGCATCACCGCGATGCACGATGCGGAACTCACTATAGCGGCCCGAAAGATTTCTCGACTATGCACTAACATGGTATCCATCGTGCCGATGGTGACAAGCTGGTGGCCTTTTACCCGCTTTCGTGTGTTCAAGAACAACACCACAAGACATTCGCATTCTGGGTTGAAATACGGATGGGTGGCGATATGCATCCGCCAATAAGCGACGGCGTGATCCGGCGTTTCGCAAATCTGCATTGCCTCCGGCACCGGACATTCCCGCAGTGCCGTCACCTTGAATTCTTTCGGATTGAAGTCACTCATGTGCAACCTCGTTTTCCATATTCCGACCCAAAATGTAGTCCGCCGCCTTCTGCGCCTGCGCCGCCGCATACACGATGAGCGTCCCGTCCGATTTTAACCGCGTCAGCCAGCCTTTCAGATATGCGGCAGAATTATCAATCGTCCGCTCCACGATGCCGGAGTGACCGCAGAGGAACGCGCTGCCAAGCTCTGCAACCAATTCCTCTTTGCAGTAAGGATCAGAGCCGAAGCCGTTGCGATCCATGACGCTCTGGCGCTTCAACCGCTTCTTATGTCCAGTCGAATGCACCAGCTCATGAAAGAGGGCAGCGTGATAGCCGTCCTCGGTGGCGAACCGCTTCTTCTCCGGCATTCCAACGGTGTCATCAGGTGGGGAATAGAAAGCCTCCCGCATGCCGTGCTTGATGACAGGCGGTTGCGGCATCTTGGCCACGATCTCCGCCGGCTTGGCGACGGCGAAAGCAGTTTCGTCCGTCGCCGGCACGTTTTTCAACCCTTCGCATTGCACGGAATTGAAGACGTGATACAGGCGTAGGAATGGGATTTTCTCCACCTCGCCCGATGTCTTGTTGGTCACCTCCATTGATTTCCAGAACACGACAGGGCAGGACTTCTCGCCCTTCTTCACGCTGCCGCCAAGTTGGATGGCCTGACGGAACGTGAGCCATTGCGGCGATTCATACCCCATTGCCATGAGCAGGAATGTGTTTATGCCCCGATACGGCCTCTTCGTAACGAGATTCCTGGGCAATCCGGTCGTGACCTGCCACGGCTTGTGCCAGGGCACGGTGCCTTGCTCCAGTAACGAAACGATGCGTTCGGTGATACGGTCATACGATTTGGTATTCATGTGTAACTCCTGTTGTTTGATTGTTGAAAGAACCCAGTGAACCCGTGTGAAGCGTATGACGCGACGGAAAACCAAGGTAGGGGGGCAAACGTGCCAGAATTGGCATGTTTGAAAAAAGGCGATTCATTGAATCGCCTTGTGCTTTATGTCTTCCGATTCAGTATCTCAACCTCAGCGTTGGGCGACATGCGGGTAATCTTTGGCGGCGGCTGGAATCTCACCGGCTTGTCGAATCTCGTTTTGAATTCCCGCACGGGGCGGTTCATGATTACCACCGCCGCACATTCGTTCACGCGGATAACACGACAGAGCCGGTCATCGAAGCGGATGACATCCCCGGCCCGCAAACGGAACGGATATTCCGCAAGCTGCCAGATGATGCCGAATTCGCTTTGGTTCGAGTCGTGGCCGTCATGCTTCCTATTGGGCGGCGGTTTTTTCTTCATAGCCCGAAATCCTCCATGGTGGCGGCGATGCCATCCTCGTCGTCGCCCAAAAGCTCGACGATGCCGGCTTTCATCGCAGCCTTGTCGGCATCGGGCTTGGCGTGCTTGGGACAAGCGGGGCAGCGCATGACATTGAGAACCGAGCCGCCGAATTCAAAGCCGACGGCCTTGAATTTCTCCCGATAGCGGTCCTGCAACTTCAGTTTCGGCGACAGTTCCGTCCACGCTTTGGCTTCGGCCGTGTCGAGGTCGGTTTCATATATGGCGTCAAACCGGAGATGGTATATATCCCACGGTTCGCCGCAGGTGGTGCAATGTACGTCCATGATGTTTCCTTTCTCGTGTTGATTGTTGAAAGATCCCTGAAGACCCGTGTGAAGCGTATGACATGATAGAAAGTGAAAGTAGGGGGTCAAATCTGCCAAAACTGGCATGTAAAAAAGAGCGACCCGGATGGATCGCTCTCGTGTTCAGTAGTCTTCGGGCATCAACACCGACGTTACGGAACGGTTGCCTTCAGTGATGAGCCAGAATTTGAGGCTGTTGGCGGCATGATAGACCGACCAAAGGCGCAAGCCTTGCTTAAGGGCCAACTCGTTTTCCGTCCGATCATGCTCATTCACGTCGCCCCAATCACCGGCCTGGTGCCGCCCGATGGCACGCAAGATGTCATCTTGGGTGAGCTTTTCAATGGCGTTCGGCGTGGATACGATCTTGCCAAGCCGAAACTGGGCAACAGGAAATACGCTCGCGCTCACGACACACCCCCGGCAGCCATTTCCTGATTGCGTATGGCTTGGATGGCTTGGTCAATGTCCTCACTCGTCAGCATCCAATTACGGTGTGGCAATTCAGCCACAACGGCCCACTTGAAACGGTGATGCAAGTTGAATGCTTCTTCGCCGTTGCCGCAATGGTCGGCCAGAATTGCCAGCGCCAGTTGTGCCGGGCCGCTGCCGCCATAGCCCCACTCGAATCCGGTCGGACTGTGATTCCACAAGTCGAAGCGGGGATCAAGCCTATGACCATCCACTGTAACGATGGCGGCATAGCCTTCGTGGCGGCCTGAATAGCGCTTCATTGGACACCTCCAAGGAGTTGCTGTACGTCCTCTGCCGACAGGTGTTCCGGCTCCATGTCGGGCTTGTCGAACATGTGCACCCGGACGAAACAATGCTTGGACAGGCGGCAGGCGATGTCATCGCGTCCGGCCTGGCCCGCCTCGTTCTCGTCGAGCATAACAATGACCTGGCTCTGGCTGTTTGAATGCTGGCGGATCAATTCTTCCTGGGCGGCGGACATGGTGCTGCCCATCAAGGCAACCACCTTCCTGTAGCTGTTTTGATGCAGCTTGATGGCGTCAAAGAAGCCCTCGACGATCACCCACGGCTTGTCGGCTGGCTCCCGTATGGCTCGGTCGATATTGAACAACTCCTGCGATTTACGGAATCCCTGGGGGAGCTTGTATTTGGGCGTGTCCTCGGCGGGTTCGCCGGGGAAGCGTCCCGCATACGCCACGACCTCGCCTTTGACGTTGTGGATCGGAATGGCGATGCGGTCGGCCATCATGCCCTTGGAACAGAAACCAAGACCGAAGTCTATGATGGTCTCCAACGTGAGGCCGCGCTCTTGGATGAGGTACGGATGCTCACGCTCCAATTTGTCCAAGCGGAATTTGAGGGGCGCGTTCGGTGCCCCTGTCTCGACCGGTTGTGCCGGCTTCTTGGCGGCCAGCTTCGGTGATACTGCCGCTGGGGCTTTGGCTTCCGGTTCATCAGTCTCGTCCTTGTCGCCCTCGGCTGACATGGCTTGGGGATCGAGGTTGAACCATTCGATGGCTTTGAGTGCCGCCGCATGGATGCTCACGTCCTCCATCTTGGCGATGAAATCGAGGACGTTTCCGCCGTGCTTGCATTCGCTGAAACAATTCCAGATGTTCTTGCTGATGCTGACCCGGAACTGCGTCGGGTTGCTGCCTCCATGAATCGGGCACGGGCCGCTTAAGCTGTCTGTGCCGCGTTTGAACTTGTCGAGGATGCCGTAATGGTCCAGGACTTGTTCCATGGTGATGGCCGCTTTGACGGCCTTGAAGTCAACGAACTGTGATTTTGCCATATATATCTCCTGTGCTGTTAATTTTTTGGGAACCAATGCGGCTCGCGAAGTAGAACCGCATCCGAATCGAATCCTATCTTCTGCCGAAAAAATCAGTAGGGGGGCAAACGTGCCAATTCTGGCATGTCGAGGAGTGCCGAAATTTTGGCGGATTTGCCGCACTGCCAGACGGGGGAGAAGGGGTCTTTTTCCAAGACGCTTCGGTCGGCAAAGAGAAACAGCCCGTGGCCGCGCTTCAAGCGGGAGCAGGCTTCAAGCAGCGATTTGACGCGCATAGCGTTCGTGGTAACGGTCAGCACACGGAAACGATGGATACCAAGTTTCCGTTGGTGAATTTTCTGCGTCCATGTCGCCTCGTATGCGAGAAGCTTGCGATAAAAGGAAGTTTGGGTTAGCCCGCTGCGTACAACCGGCATGGTTCCTCGGTCGGCCTCAAGGAAGAAGTACACTCGCTGGACCTCTCCGGTGTGATCCTTGTATTCCAACGCGAATACGCGGTCGGGAACGACGCCGAGTGTCACACCATGATCCTGAACCTTTACGTGCCACTGGAAATCATTCCCTTGCGATTGAAGGGCAAGCTGGTCTTCGTACAGCAATCGAACGTCGCCGGATTTCCGGCCGGCGAGTTCAATAGACACCATCACGTCTGAAACGAGAATTGCGTGTTCAAGGTACATCCGTCCGGTGTCGCGATTGCTTTCGATCCGTGCGGCGGCAACGCCGGACTCTTGACTCAAAAGCTTCCCGCCCTTGTTGCCCAAGCCATATACTATCGGCCGCGAGCCGCCCTTTTCGTAATATTCAAGTTGGGCGCGTGGTCGCTCTAAATATCCGTGTTGGTATAGAAGCTTCAGCCGCCGCAACATCTGTTGTTGACTGCCCTCGATCAAGGCAATGATTTGGTGCGAACGTAAGAACTGGTGTCGGTGAACGAGTTTAATAATCTCGCGGTCGCGCTTTGTCAGTTGCATCGGGGCAACCGTTGAAGCCCGTTTGAAACGGGGGGATCGAATGTTTGGCATCCTTGCAGATTGAGGCTGGTGAAGGAAATGGTGTAGGGGGGCGAAAATGCCAATTCTGGCATGTTTGCTACGCGTCCTCGCGCAGTTTGTCTCCTGCCATCCAGCGATTCAATTTGTCCTCAATCAAACTGCGCCGCATGGCAAATCGCTCGCGAGACAGCGCAATCAGCCTATCCTTCCGACCAGTGCGGATTTCAAGCGGGGGCAGCATTTTCGCCCGGAACGGCTCAAGGTTGGAACTGTCCACGAGCAACTTCACAACCGCTTCATACCGCTCAAGGTCTGCCAGGGAAGTGGCCGGAATAGTTTTGCCGAACTCCTTCGCCATCACCTCCGCGTCCGTGTAGCCGATGCGGAACGCAACCAGCGTCCCCACGTTGCCGAATACCGCCTGCCGTATGGGTTCCGGCAACTGGTCAATGTATTGATGGGACAGTGTCAGGCATAACCGGTATTTTCTCGCCTCCGCCAGGATCGATGCAAAGGCGTCTGTTGAAAAATTCTGGAACTCGTCGATGAACAGGTAAAAATCCCGGCGTTCAGATTCAGGCCGGTTCGACCGGGCCATCGCCCCAAGCTGAAACTGCGTCACCAAGAGGGAGCCAAGCAAATTCGCTTTGTCATGCCCAAGCTGGCCCTTGGACAGATTGGCAATGAACAATCGGCCGTTGTCCATGACGAACGGAATATCCACTTTCTTTTTGATCTGCCCCAAAATGTTCCTCACCACTGGATTCAGGAGGAATTGGCCGATTTTGTTCTGAATCGGCGCGATGGCCTCCCGTTTGAACCGCTCGTCGTAATTCTCATATTCATCCGCCCAAAATGCCCTGATGAACGGGTCTTTGATCTGCCGGACCACCTTGGCCCGGTATGCGTCATCTGTGAGCAGGCGATTGACGCCCAAAAGCGTCTGGTTCCGGCATTCGAGAAGGGCAGACACGGAATTGTAGAGGATGTATTCAAGCCTTGGTCCCCAGGAATCCCGCCAGATGCCCTTAAATGCCGCCACAATGCCCGAAGCCACCAGATGCCGGCCATCCGGTGCCACATTGCCGATTACGTTCAATCCGATGGGGAATTCCAGGTCGCCCGGATTGAAATATACCAGATGGTCCGCCCGCTTGGGTGGAATGTGGTTCAACAGTTCCTCGGCCAGGTCCCCATGCGGGTCGAGCACGCCTACACCGTGGCCAAGGGCGATATGCTGCAAAATCAAGTTCCGCAGCAAGGTCGTTTTTCCTGATCCGGTTTTGCCGATGATGTAGATGTGCTGGCGCTCGTCAATCGCGGCAATGCCAAAGGGCTGGGAATCACCCCAGCCGTGTCGCTCGCCGATTTTTACGGATTGGTCGTTCATGGTGCCGGAATCAGCCGCCACCCCTGCTACCGTAATATCCCGGTTGCGGTGGATTTGCCGGTAGTTTGCCGCCAGCAGCAGTGCTGGGAGCACGCCGGCGGGATAATGGCGGCTGATTCTGGAATCCGAACGAGGCCGCAATCGTAGCATGGCGTCCGAAAGATGGACGCGCCTGTCGGCGCGGCTGAAATTAAAAAGCGCCCAGTCGGGCGACGCTTTCTGCCTTCGAGGGGCGAAAAGTAGTGTCTTGACCGGTTTGTTAGTGAAACTCGTTCACCGGTCGTCGGTAGTCCTCCGCCTTCAGGGCGAACCGGTCGCGGTAGCGCCTTCCGGTCGTTGGGCGATAGCCCTCATTTTAGAACCAGTCCCCAACGTGTCGGCGGGAAGGGCGATAGCCCGTACCGGCCGACTTGACGCTTTTTGGTAAAGGACAACGGCTAGTTGGACTGCACCCGGATAGCCCGCAGGGAGAAAGCGTCAAGTCGGGCGGTAGCCGACGACACGTTGGGAGGTAGTAGTGCGGCGGTTAAGCCGTGGAAGTCAATAGTTTGGGCAGATTGCCCCTACATATCATGTATGTAGGTCGTATCGGGGGGGCTTTATATTTGACGATGCTCGAATACAGGAATATGATTGGCCTCAATGGCACAAAATCCTGATGCTAATTATTGCTATTACCAAATGACAACAAGCAATATTGCGCTCTGAGGCTGTGCACCAAACAGGTGTAGCTTGCTTGAAATGGAATTGTTTTACGTCTATGCCAAAACATTTATATGAAAATTGGTGTGATATTAAACAGACCGATGTTGCATCGGGTCGCAAGCTATACTTGATTACGGAAAAGGCTGGTGTACGGGCGGGAATTCACGGCGAGATCGTAAAAACAGTTCATTCCCATTATGAAGACCCGAGACGGCTCGCCGCACGAATAAGAAGACTTGGCTTCAATAAAGCGTCAAAAATAATTGACGCAATGTTGCCCAAAAGCAAAACCGCCCGGTCTGGGCATCTGGGCGAAATATTTGCTACCGAAGTTGTTCCAGCAGTGCTTCCCAGTTTTAGGGTTCCGATTAAGCGTCTCCGATGGTTGGATGGAAGGGAATCCGCACTTCGCGGGGAAGATGTAATTGGCATCGCCTGTGAAAAAACAAAAGTTCGGTTTTTGAAAGGCGAGTCAAAAAGCGGTGTTGCGATCACTCCCACCATCGTCGCGGAGGCCCGTGCTGCCTTGAAATCTCATCATGGGCGCCCATCGCAACATGCAATGGCCTTCATCATGCAAAGACTCTTTGATCAAGGCGACAGCGCAACGGCACTCATTTTTGAAGAATATTTACTCACAAAAACGATTCCAGTCCAAGAACTCGTTCACATGGTTTTTGCGTTGAGTGGAAATGATGCGTCTACTCAATTGCAATCTGATTTAAAGGGTTATTCAGGGAATATTGAACAGTACGCGGTCAATTTACGAATAGAAGATCATCAAAAATTCATCCGTTCAATTTACGTAAAATAAATTTATATGCCACGCACGGTCGAAGAAATCATAAATCGAATTACAGAAAGCACCCGGCCTGGTTTTCGAGGGCGCTTACTTGCTCGTGGTCTGGCACGGAATCTGATTTGGTCAAAAGGAATACTGCCTCAAGGTAGCAATCCGTTCGCACCTTCGCTTTCTTCGGACCTTCTGTCCTATGGTCTGGCACTGTTTCATCTTGGTTTGGAGTTGAGAGCACAAGACCGAACACAACAAGCGGCAATAGATGCGTTTGCACGGGCAGGGGAGGCAATTGAGTCCGTTGTTCGTGACGGTGAACCTGATTTTAATGAGCGCGGATTCTATACTATCATTGCGGCGGCGGCATATCATCTTGCCCATTTCTCAGCACGCGCCTTCAGCCTATTTCCAAATAAAATCGAAAATCTAAACCTTAGCCCATCTGAATATTTGTTTACACTTCTACTTCGGCGGGACTTGCGGAACCTGCGAACTACGCTGGTGCAAGCAAGTGGCGAAGTTGGGTTCGACGCAACACTCGCCACAACTCTTGATGATCTGACCAAAAATGCGAGTCCAGATGAAAATACTGACGGTGCAGAGTTTGATCAAACGGTCTATTTAACGCTTAACGCGATATACCATCAGGCACTGGCTGTTTTCGATTATGCTTTAGACGCAGGTAGTGGCGACGCCGTTGGTGAATCCTTGGCTATTCTTGATGAGGGTGTCTCGGCATCTGTGGACTTTGACTCGGTCCCATTTTGGTGGATTTTTACCGTCACGCGACATCTATTGGAGGACCTTTGGGATCAAAGTTTACACGTTCGTTTGCCGATTGAACCAGATGGTGAATCTCCTTCGGAATGGTCAACACTGCGCCGGCTGTTCATCGCTAAAATGCAAAAGCATAAACGATCAGAAATCGAATTATGGCCATCTCAACTTGGTGCAGCGTCTCGGGCACTGGATACAACTGATGATATAGTTGCTGCATTACCAACCAGTGCTGGAAAGACGCGAATTGCTGAAATATGCATCCTTCGCGCACTATCTTTGCACCAAAGAATTGTGTTTGTCACTCCCTTACGAGCACTTTCAGCACAAACTGAAAGAGCATTGCGACAGACTTTTGCTCCCCTTGGGTTTTCCGTTTCATCGCTTTATGGTTCAAGTGGTTCCACTGGCGACGATGTTGATTCACTTCTGAACCGAGACATTGTCGTATCCACGCCTGAAAAATTAGATTTTGCATTAAGAAACGACCCTGATCTTATTGATAACGTAGGGCTTATTGTTCTCGATGAAGCTCATACTATTGGAGCTGGCGAGCGTGAAGTCAGGTATGAAGTGTTAGTTCAGAGGTTGCTTAGACGAGCCGACGCTGGATCTCGCAGAATTGTTTGTCTGTCCGCAATTCTGCCCCAAGGTGAACAGTTGGAGGATTTTGTTGCCTGGATACGACAAGATCAACCGGGTGTGGCCGAAACAATAAATTGGCGGCCAACACGCCAAAGATTTGGCGAAATACGCTGGGACAGTAATAATCGAGATGCCGCTCTTTCGCATGCCGTCCTATCGTTTCGGATTGAAGGGGTTGGTGATGATGCCCCCTATGTAAATCCATTCATTTCAATCCACCCTCCGCTTGGTCAACAGACAAAAAATCTTCCTCGTGACAGAAGAGATTTGTGTTTAATGAGTGCCTGGCGACTGGTTGAAGAAGGACAAACCGTCCTTATATACTGTCCAGAACGCCGGTCTGTGACCCCCTACGCGAAGGGGGTACTTGACCTCATTAAGAGAGGCTATCTTAAATCCCTTCTGGATTGTGATCCCGCGCTGCTTACGGATGCACTGAACATTGGTAGCGAGTGGCTGGGAAATAATCATCCTGCTGTTCAGTGCCTACAACATGGAGTTGCTGTACATCATGGCCAACTTCCGCGACCCTTTCTACGAGCAATGGAACGGCTTTTGAAAGACCAACTACTTAAAGTTACGATAGCTTCACCAACACTTGCTCAAGGATTGAATTTGTCCGCGACAACTGTTCTTTTTTCCTCGCTCAAAAGGGGGATGGGTCTAATTACTGGCGAAGAATTTGCGAATGTCGCAGGCCGTGCAGGCAGAGCTTTTGTTGATGTTGAAGGACAGGTGATTTGCATAGCATGGGAACGAAAACAATTGAGGGAGTGGGACGGTCTTCTCAAAGCGGCAAGAGAGAGGCTTTTGAAAAGTGGTTTGTTGCAACTGATAATAGACTTCTGCAAACAACTCGAAGCTAGAAAGGGTTACTCAATTTCCCAAGTCTTAGAATACATTACAGGTAATGTAAATGTTTGGGTGGCCCCAAAGTCTCAACACCTCCATACAGAAGATGAGCTAAAAGAACAAACTAGCTTTGAGAAAAAATGGCAAGCGGACTTGGCCAGTTTGGATAGCGCAATACTTTCAATAGCTCAACACGATGTTCCGTTGCCCGATCTCGCATCTGCGATTGACGAAGCTCTAAGATCATCCCTATGGGAACGCAGTTTACGTAGAGAGGATGAGGCAACACGCAATATATCAAAAGCCTTTTTGGAAAAGCGAGCTGCTTTCATTTGGGCAAATTCGACAGCAGTTCAAAGGAAAGGATATTTTTTCGCGGGTATCAGTTTTAATACGGGACAATATTTGGACCAACATGCTGATGTGCTTAATGGTTATCTTCTGGTCGCAGATACGGCCTTTGCTGGTGGTGAATTAGTTGTTGGTATCAAAGCAATAATTGAATTGGCAAAGATTGTGTTTCAAATCAAACCATTTGAACCTGACGATTTACCTGACGATTGGGAGGATATACTTTCGGCCTGGGTATCTGGAGCCAGTATGTCTGATCTGGCAGGTGGTCAGGACGCTGACGTTTTGGAATTCATTGAAGGAGCCCTTGTCTATCGCCTCGTTTGGGCCATGGAAGCAGTAAGGGTTAGACAGACGGCGGTTGATGATGAGTATGAGCCAGTGAATGGTGGTCGTGCCGCTCTTGCTGTGGAGACGGGAACTCCTAATTATTGCGCCGCACTTCTTATCCAAAGTGGTCTTCCATCCCGCGTTGCTGCAACAAAGGCTGTTGTGGATTGCCCAGCGGATTTTTCAGAAATCAGGGGCCTAAAATACTGGTTGCGTTCTGACGATGTGAGATCCAAACAAGCCCAGAATGATTGGCCAACTGTAAAAACGTCTTCCTTATGGCGTTCGTTCGTCGACAGTTTCCAAACGGTAGAGTCTTCTACGTGGGCAATTCAAGATTTTGAACTTGCAGTGCAATGGAATGGAGTAGTACCGGCAGAAGGAACGAATGTTCGGGTAATATATGAGGCAAACACCAAACGGATGCAGGTTCGCTCGGTTGGATTGGAACTTCTAGGCTCGCTTCCTTACGAATGGGAAACTGAGCCATGCGGTATCGTTTTGGCGAAAGTTTCTGATGCGGTAGGTAATTTATTGGCAACCTACTATGGACCAAAAGATTTATTTGAATAACTTGCCAATTCTGGCATTTTTGCACCCCTACCTTCATTGTGCTGGTAGGGTAGTATCATCCCGACCATCATTCATAGGATCGGTCGCATTCGGGTGCTTCTTGTTAGATAACAACTCGCGCGAACTTAACATGAAGGATTAAGCATCTACTCGGTCCTTTCATTTTGAAGTCGACGTTGAAATCCCTAGCGCAATGCCTAATCGGTTTCTCACTATCTCAAGCACTTCGTGATTGTGGTGTAGAGTGGCGGGATGTGCAATCAGCTCATCAACTGTACGAAAATAACAGGTGCGACCTTTGATATCGCGAAACTCCGCATTGGGGTCGGCATCAATCAGTCTGGCGGCTTCTACTAACGCGAATTGGAATGTATAGATAGCGTCTTGCCCAAAAGTTCGCGCTTTCATACTGTCGCCCGTGCTCTTTAGATTTAGATTGACGCATCTCCATTCAGCATTTCTCTGAATTTCCATTTGCAAGGTTTTGGTGAAAGGATATCGCTCCCGGAGTTGTTTGTCGATTAGGTCGTTCTGTCCACGTTCCCCATGCGGAGGGGTCCAATCGGAATTTGGAATAAACAGGGGAGCCTCGGTCCAGTCAGATCTATAAACGACCAGCGAAGGTTGGCCATCCCGTAGAGGTCCACGGATCGCTGAAAGGGTCTTGCAGACGCTTCGCCCGAAAACATAGCGTGGGTCTGGAAATTTGATATCTGCAGCTTTAGTAATTTCGGCCGGCGCGAGCAATATATTTTCGATTTTCTCGGCTTCCGGTCTTCGGAGTGCTGGCACCCAGTATATTGATATCTGATCAAGCTCTTGGAGAATTGCAGCAACGAAAGATCTAAATCTCTCGGTGGCAGAATGGTAAAGAAGTGGATCGAGTTCAAGAATTTGAAGCAACAGAACAGCATCCTCCATTTTGCCATTCCAAATGCCCAAGAGCTTCTGGGAAACCATCGGAGCTCGGGTAATGGTCGGGTCATTCGCGTCATTTAAAATAGACCCATCAAATCCGTGTTTTTTTGCCAACGCTACAACTTCCTCTCGCGCATGTCGGTTGCCTGTTCTGTCGTTCAGACCAACAAGCATTTGAAGATAAACGGTGGCTTCAGGTTTCATTGTACTACCACTTTTATTGCGAAATTTATCCCACTTTTAAGAGACTACAAGAAAAAAGAACAGAAAACGGCCTGGCATGAGTGAATGCCAGGCCGAAAATGACCGAGAACGTCGTGGACTACACGGTTTCTACTGTTGCACTATGTGGAATCCCAGCGAACCAAATTGTGTGATCCCAAGAACAGCCACAATTGTTGACGGCCACGTAGCGGTCTTCACTTCGAAAGACATATAAAATGCCAAACTGAATGATCCACCATTTGCCGTCAAGACCTTGCCAGTGAGTGCAGTTTGTCTTCTTGTCTGAAAGCGCGGGATTGTCCCGGTTTACTGCCGTAAGCGAATACGGGTCAGCAGGTTCAAGACCTCGCTTTTCGTATTCATGTACAAGCTCAGACATGCTTGTGATGATGCGCCCGACCTTGAACAAAGAAACCTCAACCACGTCCCCTTGACCTCGCGGCATGTGCTCAAGGCTGAGTCCATTAGGAAACAGCAATCGATTGGTCTCTCCGAGTATCGACTCCGGGTCTAACGTGCGTTTCACGCGAGTCCGTCTGACAATTATGCCCGCAGCCGAATCGATTCTATGTGTGAGAGCGTCAACTACATCAATCGCGAGTTGTGGGTCGTTAAGCGCCTGCTGCACAGTTTCGGACCCGAAGTTACAGACGTGTCGTTCCAAAATCCCGCGGTAGTGTGATACTGCGGTATTGACGAGCGCGGCGCCGACAGTTTTCTCATTCACCTCAGTTAGAATTCCACTTTTCATAGGCTAAACTTTCAAAATGCAACGGTGTCATTGTCACGTCGCGGTTAAGTAATGCTAGTTATCCATCCAAGGAAAGGCTCAACCACACGGCTTTGCCACAGCAGACGATAGCCTGCATAAAGATTGGGCTAACTTCTGCCGCGGCAAAACTGGCACAAAAAACTCCTAATGAAGTAAAGCAAAGAAACAGGGACCTGTCAATTAGAGTGCCCGTCAGCCGTTAGTGGCAATTCTTGAAAGTCTGGCTTTAGACGGGATTCGACCATGCTTTACCTTACACTTGTCAGTTTGGCGATTGCTGCCGTTGTGGCAAGGCGAGCATTGGTGGTTAATCGTGGGTGTATTTAATATTTTCAATAACATGCTAATTCTGGCATGTTTGACCCCCTTCACTCAATTCTCTTGATTGTCCATACTGCGGTTGTGACCCAAAAACATAAATCGGTCACCGCTTGTCGATCCGCTCTCAAACTCCTTTTTAAAGTGAGTGAATATGAGCGCAGCTGTATGCTCCGCTATTTTCATCACGGTTCGAACATCGTCCCTTTCTCCCCAGACAATGATCGGCTTTCGTCAGAGCGCCTTTGGATTCATTATAGACCGAAGTTCATCAAGACTAATTTTTAAGAGCGGCCCAAGTCTCAACAGTTCGGAAAGCCAGTCGGTGGGGATACAAACAAGTAATTTTCGGTTTTCCAATGCCTTGAATCCATTTTTACACTTGTATCGCAGCGTATTTTCAGAAATATAGAGTTCTGAAAAGATTGTTTTGATAACCAGCTCCTTTTCGGGCGATTTAGCATTAGAGTAATAGTCCGAGCCTTTTTCGAGTAGTTCGGAAAGTTTTAGGACGTCCTCCATCACTGCTTGCATTGATAGGTCAGAAATGATTTCCTCGTCCTGAATTGCATTCAATTGAGTATTCAGTGTAGTTTCTTCTTGTAGCATCATTTCTGGCGTATAAACTCCACTTTTCAGAAGGTTCAACTTATTGGTTCTTAAGTAAGTCAAATTCTCGCGGATCTTCTTTTTCCGACGGTCGCTCTCCTCAATCCTCTTTAATCGCTTTTCCTCAAACAGTGAAATATCTGTTGACGTTGTAGAATCCAATTGGATTTTTTCATTTTCGGTAAAGCTTAATCGATCAATGAATTTGCCGACTTCCTGCTCAAGAAACTTGATGTTAAAGCTTTTTTTGGGATTGGCACACGTCGGCGCACAACGCGCCCCGAAATATTGAATACCTTTTTGCAGGTAGGGAGTATAGACCCGACCGCAATCACCGCACCGAACCATGCCGCGCAAAGGGAGTTGGAGCTTTTGTGTGTAGAATAGACTGACTTTTTTCCGTTTAAGCATTTTCTGCACATTGTTGTAAACCTCGTCTTCAACTAAGGCTTCATGACTGACGCTGGGGACGTACTTGCTTTCATTGCCCAAAACCCTGCCGGTGTAAAATGGATTTGTCAGAATTTTGTGGATATATGAGATCGTCAATGGACGCGAAACTTTTTCAATCGCAATTTCGTCGCTTTCTTCGGCTAGCATTTCATCGTGGGTTCGGCGACGGCGGACAGGTATTGACGAAAGGCCTTGCTGATTGGCAAAACGAACGAGGTCAGCAAGCGACCATTCACCAGTGGCGTAATACTCAAAAAACCTTTTGATAATTGGCGCGCGATCTGGGTCAAACGGCTTGTGTTCCATACTCCCTTGATTCAAATATCCAATTGGAGCTTTGTATGTCACAACGCCGCGCTCCCGGAGATTCCAAGTTGTCAGGCGCACTTTCTCGCTGGTGACACGCGAATGATGCTCGGCGAACATACCATCAATGTCCATGTGAAGCGCCCCAGCGCTTGTTTTGTCGTAATTCGCATACACGAAACGAACATCAATGCCTTTGCGCATGAGCTTACGAATGAGTGTGTCATCACCCTTGTTTCGGCTGATGCGGTCCCAGCACAAACACACAATGCCACGGAACAATCCGAGGCTTAAAAACTGGACGAGTTTTTGAAATTTAGGGCGGTCAATGTGATACTGAACCAAGCCGTCTTTTGTAAACGTCAGGTCGTTATCTTCCTTAAAGCCAGAGTGTTTTTCAGAAATGACGCCGTCAACACACAGTCCAGTTATGGCAATGGGCGCTACAGGGAGTTTTTCCCGTTGCGTGAACTTGATGTTTTCGGATTTCTGATAGACGATGGAATTCTTTTGGTTGTCTGGCTCGTCGGTGCTTTTGCGGATATACACCAAATAGCAATCCCGGTATTTGCCGGCGCTTATGTCTTTCAGTATTTGAGCCTCCTTTTTATCATTTAGTTCCATTGTTGGTGTCACACGATTCGGGCTTTATGAATTTGCCATTTCGGATGATATATCCCTCAGATACAAGCCGTCGGTGGATTTGTCGAAATACATTACCTAGTTCTTGCAATGACTGAACGGTTTCCTGACTCAACGGCTGTATTTTTGGTTCTGACGCGGTTTCTTTGTTAAAGGTGGATTTATTCATATTAGCAAGGACAAGCGTTTTAGCAACCCTTACGGGTGTTTGCCTGTCCGTGTCGTGATTTTATAGAACGGGCTACCAACCTGTAGGGGGTATAACGCGCCTGATAAGCCAATCCGCATACCTTGACTAATATAGCAATATATGCTGTAGTATAGATGCAACACTGTGTCGAGTCGGCGCGGTGTTTTTCGTAAACATGCCAGTTTTGGCATATTTGACCCCCTATACCAGTCCCGACACTACCTCTATCCTTTGGCTCTGAACTCGCAATGAGTTCGGCTGTTCTACCATGTCATCGCTACCAAACTACTTGCGATCCAAACGGAAGGAAATGGCACTTTCACAGGAGGAAGTGGCTTTCTTGCTGGGCATGAAGGGAATGGACAAGCAAAACAAGGTGTCACGTGACGAAAGTTACTCACGCGTACCGACGCTGGAAAGCGCCCTTGCGTATGAGGCGATTTACGGCAAGCCAATTCGCGAATTGTTTGCTGGCCTCTACGAGCCAATCGCACAAGAGGTGTTTTCTCGCGCAAAAATACTTTCCTACAAAAACAGTGACACGCCTGATTCAAAGAGGCAGAAAGCCCTTTCGGAACTCGCTTTCCGTTATTCAAAATCAGCCGCTTAATTAACAAATACATGAATCAAACGATTTCAGAAAAAGTTCGTATGCTTGCCGTTGCATTAACGGCCAGAGGTTTCGGTTATTGTGCCATGGAAGACAATGTGATGCTCGAATGTGGAAAAAAGAAGGCAAAGGGGAATAAAGATGCTAAAAATACTCAGGCAGTTTCAAAGATCGAAAAGCTGATGAATCAGTTCTTGCCGGATGTTTTGGTGCTACAAGACGTGAATGCCGCACAATGTCGGCGTGCGCCTCGGATCAAAGCACTGCACCGACAAGTCGTCGGGCTGGCGGAAAAACACAAGTGCAAGGTCACGCTTTGTTCGGGAACACAGTTGCGAATCACGCTGGTTGGCGACGCCAAAGGGACAAAGCACGAAATGGCAGAAATGCTTGCCCGGAAATTTCCCGCTGAACTCGGCGGGAGATTGCCGCCAATACGTCGTGCCTGGGACAATGAAGACGGACGGATGGACATGTTCGATGCTGTTGGATTGGCTGTTGTGTTTTGGATCAAACAAGCAACTCTCCGTTAAACGCACGGTGCAACATGGATTGAAAGAGGGCGTCCAGGCGGGTGCGGCTGGTGGCTTGGCTGGCTTTTAGCTCGCGGATTTCTGTCACACGCTGGGCAAACTCCTTTTGCAAATCCAGTGGGGGAACAGGAACAACGATGGATTTTAGCTCCTTGGAATTTATGTTGGCTTGGCCGACTGCGCCACGCGCCATTTCCGCCAGCTTTTGTTTCATAAATGGCAGATTCATGAATGTCGTAAAGTGCTGAGGATGCTCAATATCCACCCGAAAGCGAAGACGTATAAAGTATGATGCGGCCACTGCTTCAAACCGGCCATCCCACATTCCTGTTTTGCCAACAAGCTCACGACTGTTTGTGCGGTTGAACAAAACATCACCCTCTTTCAATCGTTGTTTTGCTAGTTCGCTTTCATACAACTCGACCGTTTTCAGATTCTCAAGGTCTAATACACCATCGGTTGTCACATTTCCCATTCGCAAGACAACAACACCGCGCCCTTCTTCATTGGCTTTTTGGCTTGTGCCATAATCACACGAATCAATGAGCTCGCCGACTGGCTGGAATGGCCAACTTTTTGAGTTTGTGGAAGGGTCGCCGAACATTTCGTGGAAGAGGGCGGCGATGAGGGTAGTGGTGCGAGCGTCGGCTAGGGCGCGGAGTTTTCGCAGCTCGTCCGCTTCGTTCAACAGCGTCACGATCCGCTCCTGCTCGGCCATCGGCGGCACGGGAATAGACAAGTATTCCAAATCTGACCTCCGGAGATTCTGGATGTTTGCGCCTTTGGCGTTGCTGTTCCGCCACTGGGTAAATGCGGGGCTGCGAAACCAATACGAACCAAAACGGTGATGGATGTTTGTATTGAAGCGAACGATTGCACAGAACGAGCCAACCGATCCGTTCCAATCGCTTTCTAAGTGCGCGGTTTTCCCGACAATCATGGGGCTACCTGATGACATGCAAATGGCAAGATCGCCTCTCCTCATGTGCTGTTCGGTGGTCACCAATTCGGTTGGGACGTAAATTAAATCAGAATCTGTTAGGAGGGAAGTTTGGATGTTACCGGCCCGCAGGATTGGAACGGTATCTTCCCCGGCAATGTCGCTCACTTGGGATTTGTCAAAAGTTACGCCACGAACGACAGAGGCAACTTGGGCGAGCGGTTTTGTTGGCCAACTTTTCATTTCTTCTTGCTGAGTTGCGACAGCAGCACGCCACCGCGTCGCGCGATTTCGTCCTCGACCTTTAGAACGTCACGAAGAATGTCAGCCGGCGCATCGTGGTTTGTAGCCTTAAGTGTCACCGGCTTGTAACGGCCAACGGCAAGACTCCAATCGTTCTCTTTGATTTTCTCAATCGGCACGCGATAACTGTTCGTACCTTCCTCGTGCTTCGGCCATTTGGCTAGGATGTCTGGGATATCATTCGCTTCAATCGGTGTTCGGTTGTCGTCAAGGCTGAAACCGTCGGCGGTGATGTCGTAAAACCAAACGGATTCTGTCGGCGTGCCTTTCTGGAAAATAAGTACGGCAGTTCCAACGCCGGAGTAGGGTTTGAAAACACCGCTCGGCAGACTAATAACGGCTTGCAAGTCACATTCGGTCAAAAGCATTTCCCGTAATTTCGTAGCGGCGTTCGTCGAACCAAACAGCACGCCGTTTGGCACGATGACGCCGGCACGTCCTCCGGGCGTGAGATGGTCAATGAACCATTTGAGGAAAAGTAATTCGGTGGCGCGGGTGTCCAAGCGGAAATTGAGGTCGGCGAGGATGCTTTCCTCCTGCACTTTGCCAGCGAAAGGCGGATTGGCGAGAATGACATCAAAACGCTGGCCTGGATAAACGCCGCCAAAGCCGGTCGTGAGCGGATTGAAATGTTCAATCCTCGCTTTTTCCAACTGATGCAAATACAGGTTAAGGATGGCGATTTTCACCATGTTGGCGTCGTTGTCGAAACCTGTGAACGCTTGTTCTTCAAGGAATTTCCATTGCGCCGGTTTAAGCATTGAACCGTCAATGTTGCCGCGTTTAAGGTCGGCGGTTTTGGTGTTCTGACGCAAGATATGCGTGAATGCGGAAATCAAAAAGCCTGCCGTGCCTTCCGCCGGATCGCATATCCGTTGGCCAGGCTGCGGGTTCACCAGCTCAACGATCAGGTCAATGATGTGGCGCGGGGTGCGAAACTGACCATTCGTGCCGGAAGCAGCAAGCCGGGAAAGGAGATATTCATACATGTCTCCTTTGAAATCGTGACCTTCATGGGCTGACAAATCCATTTCCTGAATGCCCTGTACCACGGCGCGGAGCGTCGGGCGGTCATAAATTTTTAGCGTGGCGCGGCTGAACAAAAGTTTGCCGGTGTCGGTCAAGCCGGGCAATTCGTGTAAACTTTCGATGGCGTTACGGACGGCATCAAAAAGCTCGTCGCCTGCAAGCGTTACGAAATTGCCCCACGCGTAGCGCGACCATTTGCCGGAAAAAATTCGGACATATTTTTTATCAAGGCTGGCCAGCGTATCATCCTTCTCGGTAAGCAAACGGAGAAAAAGCAGGTAGGAACATTGCTCAATGGAATCCATCGGGTTGTTCACACCGCCCGCGTAAAGAATGTTCATGAGTTGGTCAACTTTTTGACGCAAGCCGGATGAAAAGAAATTGGAGCCGTTGGTGGTTGTCTGTGTGTCGGAAGCCATGTGATTTGGATTTTACCCCGCAAGGGAAGTCGCAAGCAAGGACTGCCGGACCAGGCTGGATTGCCGCAACGCTTCAAAGACATTCTCGCGCGCGTCAAACCTCGACAAAGCCGAGATGCCGCCAAGCCGGTTGAACTGGCTGGCGTTGAAAATGGTCATGTCGCCGTCCATGAATTTGCGGAGCGAAGTGGAATCCTCGGCGATCAATTGGGCGGTGGCATCCAGCCATTTCTGCTCGTTGTAACGGAGATTGTATCGCGCAGCTATGGAATCAACCGTGTCGCCGACAATCGCGTCGCGGGTCGGCAGCGGCTTTCGGCCAACCGCGTTATACACAAACGCCGGGGTGCTGGCCGGCACGCCGTAGGACAGGATGAGCTTGTCCGGGGAATAATACATGGTCGGGCGGTGATAAAACTGCTCATTGACGATGGTTTCAACTGCATCGTCGTCCTCGGCTTCGACGGCAGCTTTAAGATCGGGCGTCTTGGCAACAAAATCGCGAATGTCGCGCTCGTAACCGCCGCGAAATGTCATCACGTCCACTTTTTCGCCGTCCGGCCCGACAATGGTGATTTCCCGGCTTACCAGCGTGTCCACGCCTTCCCATGTCGGAATGATACGGGGTGGCGATGGCGGTCCCGGCTCGATAATCGGCCCGTCATGAATCGGCTCGCCCGTCGGCGGAAAAGGTGGATATGTGATGGGGGGTTTTTGCTCTTTTTTCTCGCGCGGGATTTTCAGCGGGATGGTGTAGTCGTATTTTTCTTCGAAATATTCGGCGACCGCGCAGAAATCGAGCATGAAGAAATTCTTCTTCTCGTATTCGGTGTTGTCTATTTTGAACGTGAACAAGCGGGTGCCGCGTCCTTTGATCTGGATGTATTCGGTCGGCGAAAAGATGGGACGCATCAAGCCAATGTTCAACAAATCACGGCAATTGTAGCCGGTGGAAAGCATGTCCACAGAAACGGCGATGCGTTCCTCACGCTTGCCGTCGCGAAATTCCTTGGCGATGGATGAGGCGTCCTGGATTCGACTCGTGATGGTGACGGCAAGGCCGGGCTGTATGGCGTTGAAAATCTTGGTAAGCGCGGTCGCATGGCTTTGGTTCACGGCGAATACAATAGACTTGCCGATTTTTCCGGTCGGGTCGGGCTGCGCTTCCTTTAGAAACGCCTCGCACATGACGCGGTTGCGGGCGGGGGTGAAAATCTTCTTTTCGAGGTCTTGGATTTTGAAATTCTCTTCCTGTTCATTGATGACCACCGCCCAACCGGATTCAGCCAGAGCTTTCGTGGTGATGTCGGAACGGATATCAATGATCTTTGGGAGACACAAAAACGGACCTTCCGGGTCTTTCACCGCGTCAATGATGTCATAACGAAACGTGGGGAAGCCGGGTTTGCAGCCGAAATAATTGTAGGTGTCGCGGAGGAGGCGCAATTCAAGGGCCTTGGGATTTTCCTTCTCCAATTCCTCGACATTGACGTTTTTCAGATACGCCCTCGGCGTGGCAGTCAAACCGATGCGCGTGGCCTGGAAAAACTGAACGACCTCGCGGGCGTCGCCGTAAATCGAGCGATGCGCCTCGTCGTTGATGACGAGATCGAAATAGAATGGCGTGAATTCCTCGCGATAACGGCGGTCGACCATGAGGGACTGCAATGTCGCAACCACGACGGACGAACCAAGCAATTCACCTGGCCGGCGGCGGGCGGTTTTGTAGAGGACGGGCTTGTATTCCGCGAGCACGACAGCAAAATCCTCAAGCGTCTGCTTGGCGAGTTCAATGCGGTCAACGATGAATAGCACGCGCTCGGCGTTTCGCGTCACCAAAAAACGGCGGATGAGCGCAGCGCACAGAAGCGTCTTGCCGGTGCCGGTCGCCATTTCCAATAAGAATTTAAGGACGCGCATTTCGTCAAACAGCCGCGCAATGGTGTCCATTGCTTTGATCTGATAACGGCGGACGATAAAATCCGGCATGAATTTTTTGAGGTAGGCCGGCGTGACGACTTCGCTCGCGAGCGGACGCGGCGGCTGAAGGTTTTTCAGGAGCAGCCGTTCCAAATCCTTGCGGGAGGGAAGCCGTTCGATGCGGTAGGCGTCCTGGTCTTTGCGGGTGTAATTCCAAAACCAGTGTTCGCGCCCGTTGGAAAGAATGATGAACGGTGCTTTGACATTTTCGGCGTAGCCCTTCGCCTGCTCCTTGGCGTCGTAGGGGTCAACATCTTCGCGTTTGGCTTCCAAGACGCAGAGCGGGCCGCGTTGCCCGCCAAGCAGATAATCAGCACGGCCGGTTGCAGTGTTTAATTCAAAGCGGACCTGATGGGAGTCGAGAAGATTCCAGCCGCTAAATTCCAGCGCCTTATCAATCAAAACCCGCGAAAAGGCTTCGTTTACCCCGTGTTGCATTGCCGCGATTATACAACAAATTCTGCCAACTGGGCAAGTGTGCCCGGAAATTTTCTGCCATGCTGGATAAGAATCATTTCATTCAGTGCAAAATAAATGATTTTCAGATTGCATTTATGCTATGGGATTCTCCGCAACTGCCCATTTTCGTAGGTGATCACCCCTTCAACAGGGGCAACGATCTGGTCAACGGGGTCGTAGCTTTGAGTTCTCACAAGTGCGAAGCAATTGATCTCAAGGTCGGGGAACGCTGTCTTCACATGCGGCATCATACCGACGAAAGACGAACCACGGGTTACGACATCATCTATCAATGTGATTCTACGACCTGCCAGGACAACTTCGCCCTGAGAAATTTGAGTTGAGTCGTAATGTTCTTGTGGTCCCGGCCGCTGACCAGGTTTGGCCAATGACGACTTCTGCACCGGCCGGTGACGCTCAAGCACGGGTGCAATGTCACCGCCAAGACCTCGTTCAATCAGCGCCCTGCAAATGCGATGTGTAGGCCAGAGGGCATCTTTTGCCGCTAGAGGCGTGCTTCGGGGAATCGGAAT
>JARLJJ010000495.1 GCA_031291275.1 Formivibrio sp. | reverse complement strand
TATTGAACATGTGGCATTCACGCCATGGCCATCATCATGCTTGTCAGTGCCACTGCGCTCTGTCCCCCACTGCATGGCTTCGACTGCAAGGACGGCACGCTGCGAACGATAGAGGAATACTGGGCCCCCATTCAAGACAGTCTGAGCGGCAATGTATCTTGGTCACTGTCTCAGTGCGAAATCCGCGCGCCTGCTCCAGTGCGCGAGTGCAGACTGGTGCTGCCCAGTGCGCCACGGGTTATGTTGGCAGTAAGTGCAGCAAATGTGCGCCAGGGTATGTGGCCATTGGGACATTCTGCTTGCAGTGCCGCTACCCGTGGTTGTTATTCTTGGGTGTGGTCATCTTACCAATGCTCGGCGTACTGGCAGTCGCCCTTGTTATTGCACTGATACTAGAGGAATCGGGGCTAAAGCAGGTAAGAATATGTTGACTGTATGTACTGTTTGCGCTTGTTTGAAGCTAAATCTTGTCCCATGGCCTTTCTTGCAGAAACGTGCCATGTGGGTTCCTGCGCACGCGGCCAACCTTATTGCAGAGCTGCGTCTGCTGTTTGACTTTGTGCAAGTGGTGGCGCTGCAGACCCTCATACACGCGCGGGAGTACCAGTGGTTCGTGGTAAGACACACACACTGTTGAAGCTGAGCTCGTTCCGAGTCCTATTTGTATGTTTAACACCTTGTCATTCTTGCTGCAGGCGGGTGTGTTGGCGCTGACAGGTGCCGGTCTGGGTGGTGGCCTGGGCATCCAGACATGGCAGCCCTTCCTGTGTGTCCTCTTCTCCCGCGAGTCCCTCGCAGTGTACTGGACCCAACTGAGTGTCGTACTGGTGGCAGTGCCTCTGGCAGCAGTCGCAGCGTCAGTTTCCATTGTCATGTCCCGCCACGTTTGGGGCTTTGGCATCAGTAAGTCCATGTCAGTTTGTCAATGTATGGTATGACTTGACATGTGTCTGCGTGTGTGTGTGCGTGTTTGTGTTTGTGCGCGTGTGTGCGTGTGTGATGTGTGTGTGTGTGTGTGTGTGTGTGTTGGCGTTATCCCGGGACCCCCAGCTCGGCGGTCGTCTCACAGCTGGTGGATGCGGTTTGGTGTGGGACTGCTACTGATGCAGTGGGCGGTGATGGTGTCTGTCATCCGCGCGGTGACTCAAGGCCGGAGCAGGAAGCATATTATCGCCATGCTTGCCATCTACGGGTGCGCGATGTTGTATCACTTGCTGTTTTCCTACTGGTACATCAGCTGATTGCGGCTGTGTTTTTGATGTTACAGCGTGGGCACTGCTGTTGCCGTCAACAGTGCGATGGCAATCACACACAGAGGCGGCAAGCTGGCCAATTACCCCATGGTTAAACTCATCTCTATGGGCTACAGGGCGCAGGGGTTTAGGTGCGGCCGCCGCCGAGTCGCTAGCTTCGATTGTGTACCTCTGTCTCTCCCTGAGCAGCAACCGATAATATAATGAATGTGCTGTGTTGTTTCAGGTTCCTGTTTGAGATTGTGCTGCTGGCGCGGAAGTGTGCCCTCATCTGCATCGCACTGTTGGTGCCCGACCCCTTCCTCTCCTCCGTGATCGCCTTTGTGTGCACCGCGTTGGTGTGGGCGCTGGCCATGGTGTGGAAGCCAACAGAGAAGCAGGCTCAACTGCGATGTCTGCAGACGGTCATTTTGTCCCTGCACATGCTCTTGCTGCTGCAGGCCAGCAATCACGCACTGCCAAACTCTGCGACCGTGCTGCACGCGCTGTGGTTGGCGCTGCTGGCCGTGGTTCTATGCGCCGCCTTATGCTCCGTGGGGGTACGTGTTTCCGCGTTGATTATTTCATTGATATTGAGTTCCTTTTATCGATTCTTGTTCTGTCATGCATGGTTTGTACACGCAGATGCTGCTGCGGAAGCTGCTGTCGCCGCCCATAGCAATCGTGCAGGATGCAATGCAGTTGAAGAACTCCAGAGCGAAGGAGGCGGGCAAAGCAGCCTTCCTGTCCTCCTACTCAGGCCATGCGCCGGTGGGGATGGTGTCACGAGTGTTCAGAGTGGGCAGGGCAAGTGTGACAGGAGCAGTTGAAGGAAGTGGTGGCAGGGGTGGTCGGGTGTCTGCGGAGTGAGTGTGTTGCGTGATTCATTTGGTTTTTGTTTGGTCACAATGTTACGTCGGTTACCCCTCGATATGAGTGCTGCCCAGGCAGCAGCACGTACACAGACACCGACGCTAACTCGATGGCACCGAAAGAGACGCCCACAAGATAGAGGGAAAACCGTACAACAGACTCATGACCGGGCACATCGTGCTGAGATAGAGACGAAGCAGAGAGAAACAGTGCCCCCCGCAGTCACAGTCGACTGAGGAACTCCTGAACGATTCCCAGACCAACGTTTCATGCGCCCCTCCCTCCTTCTCCTCCTCGCGGCCCCCGCCCTCTGCGTCGCTGTGTGGGCACCCCACGCTCTCACTGCGCCCGGCACATGCCCTGCAGGTAGCGTGGTGGGCTTGGGGCATTCGCACGGGAATGATGATAAGTTTTGGGGGGGGGTCCTTCTGGGGGCACTGATATGGCCCACTTGTGAGGCAGGGGCGTGGGCAAGATGAGACGCTCCACGCACGGCCACGGGATGGGCGTCTCAGGGGATGGCGGCAGAGTG
>JARLJJ010000494.1 GCA_031291275.1 Formivibrio sp. | reverse complement strand
GACTGGCGCCGCGTGTGCTGGCGTTGCCGGTACACCGGCCAGGCACACCTTCATCGGGAGTCAGGCGCTTGCCAGCGTTTCAAGCATCCGCCTGTTTTCAAAGGAGTGCTATGAGCTGGTCCGGGTACGAAGAGCGACCTTCAATTCTTCTTTCAACCAGTATTCCTCGGCGAGAACAACTGGTGGCAGCTGTTCGTGTGCAGCAAAAGCGAGCAGCCCGGAGGGCAAATGCCTCCTTGGCTTTGGCCCGGCCCTATTACGCACCCCCGGTTACAGTGCTCAGTCATTCGGAGATCCACTATCTGATCGACAACAATTCGAGGACCATCGCCAGTCTTGCCGATCCTCGCATCGCCGGCGCGATCGCCGACTTCCTGAACAGCTAACTCAACATGAAAGGCAGGACTGGCTATGTCCCATAGACCAGAAGAACTCAATGCATGCCTTGAGCAATGTGCTCGTGAATTGCCCGCGGGTTATCAGGTGACGATCGCTATCGAGTTCGAATCAGGGTCGCTCAACCTGATCGGTCCTGACGGCGAAGAAATCGAATATCCCTCCAATCACGAGTACGGTCTTGCTGAAGATGCCGTGGACGCTCTGAACTACGCAAAGGAGCTTGCCAGTGGCTGATGCAGTCTGCACGTTCATGACAATCGGAGATCAGCTTGCCCTTTTGCTGAGTGGCGCTCCCGATCCCCGGCTTCCCAGCGGATCGGTTGGTTGGTATGAGACTGCAACGGGCTGTTGCGGTGACCAGATACTGTTCGACAAACCATTAACCGGCTGGACAGAAGTGCTTTGTCGAAAGTGCGGTCATTTCACGACAGTCAGGTAGCTCATAGGGGATTTACCTGATCGCGGAACAAACGGAGGGCAGGTAAGGTGTCAATGAAAGGAAGCATCGTGAATCAAATCGAGGTCAATCGGTACTTCACCAAGGGTGAAGATCCGTATACCGCCATCAAGTGGGAAGAACGCACCGCTCGGATCACCAACTTCAAAGGTGAAGTGATCTTCGAACAGAAGGGTGTGCGTGTTCCCGAAAGCTGGTCGGTGACCGCAACCAACATCGTGGTCAGCAAGTATTTCTACGGGAAGCTTGAAACCGCCGAGCGCGAGACTGGCGTTGATCAGCTTGTTCGCCGCGTTGTGAAGACCATCACCGCTGCCGGTATTGCCCAGGGCTATTTCGACAACGAGAACGCCGAGATATTTGCCCATGAGTTGGCGTTCCTGCTCCTCAACCAGTATGGAGCCTTCAATTCTCCGGTGTGGTTTAACGTGGGCTGCGACCAGTACGAGCCCAATGCCCAGGCAGGGAGTTGGCACTGGGGTCCTATGTATCCGGACAGCACTCTCATGGCCACCGTTCACGGCGCCACAGGCTACAAGAATCCTCAATGCTCGGCATGCTTCATCAACTCCGTCGGAGATTCGATGGAAGAGATCATGGCCTTGGCCAGG
>JARLJJ010000493.1 GCA_031291275.1 Formivibrio sp. | reverse complement strand
TGGGCACGCGGGCGTCAGTTGGGTGTCCCCTCCAGGCGGATATAAAGACTTTGCGAGTGCCGACACATTCCTGCTGTCAGTGACCGGCCCATACACCACTGCCCCTGTGCGCTTCCCCGTCAAGGCAGGCAAGGCGGGCAAGGCAGTGGCATGTCATGCGGGCCGCGGGCCAGTCTTCAATGGTGGCCTGTATGTGTTGGCAGACAACAAGTCACCCACTGCCTGCTTTGATGGGGGGTCCAGCTGTAACATCGGAAATTATTATGAGGATACCATTGGGATGGGGAAGAAAAGCCTCACTGGCTCTCAGTTCTATGTTCCAGTTGAGGTTGAAGCCTTTGCAATCACCTGCGCCCCCATGTGATGACACACACACCACATGTTTCACCCTCACTGCCCTGCATTGATGTAGCAAGTGTCACTGAAAACAATATGCCAGTGTGAGGGAAGGACCCTAGTCAATCCTACATCATGATTCAGGTGCAGGGTTAGGGTTAGGTTAGGCTGGTTGTACTTGATTCACGAATCGGGCTTGGCATTCACAAATCGGCTGGATGGTTTGTACTCGATTTGGGGAGATTTGGCCCAGGGTGGATAGATTCAGAATCGCCCAAATCGATTTGGACCTGACCTTCAGGCTGTCCCCTCACTGGGGACACCCCTCTGGTGTGTATGCCCCGGACCCTTCCCCCCTGCGCTGACCTTCACATAACGATTGATGCTGAATACAAGTCGGCTTCCTAAATCGGGGCCCAAGTGCTGCCGCCGAGTGGTCTGATGGCATGCCGATGCCGCACAGCATTGCCAGCTGGTGAGGGCATGGACGGTTCTGTGCCTGCGAGGCTACACGTGGGGACCTGCCACTGGCACACTCATAATGTAAAAAATCTGGGCCGACGTGGCCATCAATGCAGCACTTTTGTACCACTGCCCAAATCTTGCACCAAGTTAGTACAAATTCTACCACATGTGGCGCATACTTTGAAGGGCCCGCACTTCACTGTCGGTTTCCTTGTGACGTCAGCACGAGACCACCCTTTTTTAACATCGTCTCGTGCGGGACAGTTCAACGTCTCTGTAGCGAGCTCGTGTTCCTCCCCTTCCCTTGCTCCTGCTCGGCTTTTCGCACGCCTACACCTTACGATGGCCTTCCAGTGCAAACACGCGGGCATCGGGTGCCCCAAGGTTTGCACAACACCCCGGGGCCTGGTCCAACATGAGCGGCAGTGCCCACGGCCCGCATTGCGTGCCGCGGAGGCTGCAGCTAACGGTGGGGCCCGGGCGCCCACCGTGCCACTGCGGCCACCCATGGACGTCTTGGCTCTCATCCACTGTCACGGTGCCACCTGCAACATGTGCTTCGAGGACGGGACGTCCTTCGAAATCCGCTATGCCCATGCCCAGAGTCATTTGACTGGCGGCGGTCACCGCATCAGTGCAGCACTTTTGTACCACTGCCCAAATCCTGCACCAAGTTAGTACAAATTCTACCACATATAGCATGACGGTGAACCGGGGTGGTCATCAAACCAACTACTCCAGTACAAACCTTTACAAAAATGGTTGTAACCTCTACCATCCAGGTACTGTGTTGCACCGGGAGGTAGAGAAATATCCTGGTATTGTGATTTTTTGAGTACAAACTCTACCAATTTGTACGCAAGTCATACGGTGACTAATTGGTTTGCAAGCACTACCAACTCGTACAACGGGAAAATCCGAGGTAGAGCAGACATATCACGGTGGTGCAGCCACAGTACCAGTTTCGCATGATGCTGTACTGGGTTGTATCCAAACACCAAGATTGGTATTGACAACATATGTAGTACAGCATCCTCCTTGGTACAAATATCGGACCTCTAGCTCTGCGTAGGGTTACAAATGGCCGGGACCCCCCGGTCTTGAGCGTTTTGGGCCAATACTCGAGACC
>JARLJJ010000067.1 GCA_031291275.1 Formivibrio sp. | reverse complement strand
CTACACGCGGGGGAATGATTTGAGCAGCGGCTTGCAAGGGGCCGGAGGCATTGGCGGTCTGCTGGCTCGCACGGACAACACCAAGCTATTATCGGGCGATCCGCTGGCCACGTCGTACTACCATTGCGACGGGAACGGGAACGTCACGTGCCTCATGAGCCCGTATCAGCAGATTGCCGCCAAATACCTATACGATCCGTTTGGGAACACCCTGGCGATGTACGGAGCATTGGCTGCAGCCAACACCTACCGATTTTCGAGCAAGGAATGGATTGGGAATTCGGGGTTGTATTATTATCTGTATAGGTTTTATGATCCAAATTTGCAACGGTGGGTGAATAGGGACCCGATTGGCGAACTTGGCGGCATGAATCTTTATCAGTTTATTCGCAATGATGCTGTCGCTAATCGCGATGCCTATGGACTGTTGCTCAACTCGCCGTGTCAAGCTGCGAAGGACAGGCTCGAAAAGGCAATTGAGGAAGCAGGCGAGGAGGCCGTAGATACGGGACGTGTTTCGTCCCAAACTTCACGTGAAATATCGGATGCACGGAACGCAGTAGCGGCAAATTGTCCAGACAAACCATCGCCACCTCCTAAAGCTTGCCCCTCACCGGGGCCGATTCCTGCGCCACAGCCTCCGCCATGGATACTGCCAACTCGACCACCTCCGGCGTGGAAGTGGTGGCCAATCATAATTCTCATACCATGGCCAGGTAATCCGATTTGGGCCGGTGCTTAGAGCATAGTGTGAATCTCTCAAACCGTTAGAAACGGCTAAAGGGTGGAAGTGGCGGGATAATGGGACGTGGAGCAACGTGCTTCTGTCGTGCCAAGTTATGCCAACCATTCCCTTTGCATAACGGGCAGCCGTAGTTCCCGGGCGCACCTTTGCAAGCTGTGCATTCTAGTTCAATATTCTTTATAAACCAAGAAGCTTTAACCAAAACTAGTCCATATTTCATCCGCATCAACGGGCCTGACTTATCCGCGCACCTCGTAATCACAGTAGCTTGATCAGCGGACTGAGAAATACTCAAAATATGTTCGGTCATTCCTAAAAATTCTCTAAGCTTTTCAGCGCGGCGGTTGCCGATCACGCAATCATCTGAATAAAACTTCTTTTGAAACGGCAAGAAGTTGTTCAAGGAATTCGCGATCAAAGCGGCATTTTCCCTGATATACTTGAGCATAAACTGTTGGATTTGTTTCATCAGTGTAACCATCTGATAACGCGAAATCGCTACGAGGTCAAGTACCTGCTACCTGGTTTTATCGCACAACCCAAAAACGAGTTGGTGTTACGCATTTTTTTTCTAAAAGTATCCGTCCGACAAACGACGAATTCAAATTCGACGTTAGGGGCAACTGAGCTTCGATGTGACGCGGTTTACGAATTCTCCGCCGGGCGTCTGTGAACGGGTCGGTTCCTAGTTTTGTAGTATTTGGTATTTTGAACCGGCTCACCACGATGGTTGACGGCGTGGGGACGACGGTTTATGGTTAAGACGGCGTGGGTCCGCCTGCGTTACACTACGGCGCGACAAAGCCAATTGTTGAGCGACGACCTGCCTTCGCAGGGCTGCGGCAAGGCAAGTAGCCCGGGGTTAGGTCGCGGAAGAAAATGGAGAATCGAGGATGGCAAATGCGTGGAAAACTCCGCGCTCTACACATGCGACGACACAAAAAAACTGAAGGCCGTGCTGGAGGCGGAGCCCGAGGGCTCGCGCCGCGGTGGCAGGAGCAGTTGGGGTACGCCTACGACGGGGCGGGAAATCTCAATAACCGCACGAACCACACCCTGCTGGAGCAGTTCAATGTGAATAGCCTGAATGAATTGACCACGGTGACCAATGGCGGGCGATTGACGGTATCCGGCAGTTCGACCATGCCGGCGACCAGCGTCACGGTGAACACGTCCAACGCACTCTTGTACGCGGATGTGTCTTTTGCCAGCACCAACCAGCCGTGGGGATACGGGGCGAACACGTACACGGCCATTGCCGTGGATGCGCACGCCCGGCACAGCACGAACAGCGTGACGATCAGCCTGTCCGGGACAAACAGCTACAGCTACGATCTCAACGGCAACCTGCTGACGGATGGCACGCGGAATTTCGGTTATGACGATGAGAACGAGTTGATTGCCGTCTGGCAGGCGAGTGCCTGGAGCAACAATTTCGCGTACGATGGCAAGCTGCGCCGGCGGATCGAGCGCGATTATTCGTGGGCCGGAAGCTCCGGCTGGCAATTGACGAATGAGATTCATTTTATCTACGACGGGAACGTAAAGGGGTCGGTTCCCGCCTTTTGCATTTTACAAGGGTGAAAAGTGATTTTAATGAAAGGGGTCAGGCATAACAAACCATCTGTTGACGGGCCAAGGTGATTTGGTTAAT
>JARLJJ010000492.1 GCA_031291275.1 Formivibrio sp. | reverse complement strand
GACTCTGCGGACAAATAAAAAACCTCTGACTGAGACTTCTGTATTTTTTTGACTAACCTACCAAGTTTGAAAGACCAAGCCGGATATTTCCAAAGGGTCGGATTCTTGTGTGCGCCGACAATAATGAAAAAGCAGAAAGAACTACCTTCCCGGCAAGAGTAGCTGCCTGAACCAACGACCACAATGTGGCACACTTCCCGAACTGGCGCTACCGGCCAAGAGCCGCCCTTCGTATGTTCGCAACAGCGGCTAGTCGAACGGCTGCTTCACTCTGAAACCAGCCCAAGCGGTGGCTTTTCATACAATAAACGCGTATCTGTGGTAAAAAATGCCCGAACCGATTGTTTCTGGGAAACGATCGTAATCGGGCAGAAGAGGAGGCGTTGCTATTTATGAAAAGCGCAAAATTTATTTTGCAGTAGCAGTCCGTACTTTTAGGTGCAGTTTCAACTCATTATTTTTGTCGGCAGCTTCAGTGTTTGGTAGCGTGGCAGTAATGACTGCTGCGATCACCAGAAAAGCTGACAGTGCCAGAATCCCTTGGCTAGTCCCACCAAATGCATCTGACAGCAAACCAATCATGAACGGGCCAAGGAATCCGCCCAAGTTACCCAAGGCATTAATTACGCCACGAGCGCCGCCAGCGATCGGCGCCGAGAACATCTGCGACGGAATGGTCCAGAAAACCGGCGCAGCGGCTTGCAAGAACGATCCAGACAGCACGAGAAATCCAAACGATACCCAGATCTGGGCCTTGAATACTACAGAGAACAACAGGGAAAGCGCAAACCCCAGCAACGGAATAATCACGTACTTCTTACGCTGGCCGGATTTGTCCGAGAGGCGACCGATGGTATACATGCCAATCATCGTGCCGATATAGGGCAGCATCGATAGGAAGCCGACATTGGCCATATTGGTCTGCGTGAGGTTCTTGATCACCGTGGGCAACCAGATCACGAAAGCGTAAATGGCTGATTGATAAAAAAAGTTGATGATGATCAGCTTCCACATCACCGGCATCCCCATCACACTCATGAAGGAGGCATTCTTGACCTTCGGATTCTTGGCCAGCTCGTCCTGCTCGGCCTTCAAATTCGAATCCAGATATTCCCGCTCCACCGGCGAAATCCAGGTGGCTTGGTCCGGGTCCTCCTGCACCATGAAGATCCAGGGCAGAATCAGGAAAAACGTTGCAATCCCTTCGAACAGGAACAAATTGCGCCAGCCCCAGTCTTGAATAACGAGGCCGGCAATAGGCCCGGAAATGATGTTGGCAATAGGTACAAACATAATCATCACGGCAGTTGCACGACCACGCTCCTTGTCCGGAAACCATTTGCTGATCATGGTCAAGGCTACAGGCAGCATCCCCCCCTCTGCCACACCCAGGACAAATCGCAAAATCACTAATTCGGTATCGGTGCGAGTAAATGCCGTCAGAATTGAAATAAATCCCCAAGCAATCATCGACCATGTCAGAAATTTCTTGGCGGCGCCCCGAGCCGCGAGCAAACCTCCAGGTACTTGCAAGAATAGATAACCAATAAAGAAAATCCCAGCTGCGAATCCGCCGAAGGACGCTGACATCGCCAGATCTTTGTTCATCCCTCCCGCCATCGCAAAGCTGATATTGGTTCGATCCATGTAGGAAACGATACATAGGATCATGATAGGCATCAGGATATGAAACCATCGCCCGTTGGGAACGGCCGTTTCCCGGTTGGTGTGTATAGTGTTTCTCACGATATTTCCTCACTTCCTTTAGTTAAATTTGAAGGTGAAATCTTGATTTTTATTTTTCTTCGAGCCTGGTTGGCAATATCGGTGCAACTCAATAGCCAACCTGGTGACGTACCTAGGAACACTTTGTCTGTTGTAAAGAGATTCCTATACGATGCGCGCCTATTTGTATACCAAATCAACTACTGGTATACCAAATATGATGTGAATTTAACAAAGCAAATATAAAAATTTTGTTAAAAATTACGAACGGGCAAAATATTAGAATGAGGTTTTTTGAAGCGCCATGGAAAATCTATCGGCTGTGCCTCGATGGCAATAGATGCTGGATCGTGACACCCCGTGGGGTCATCCGATCGCCGTCAAGATATTGGAACGGATTCGCTGGCTGTATGAAATCGAAGGACAAACCAAAGCATTAGAGGAAACTCGATATGGAAACGCGACAGCGATTGCAAACTGAAAAATCGCAGCCGGAACAGCAGGCCTTGCAGTAACTGGCTGTTTGACTCAGGTTGCTGCCGTTGAAACATCACAATGATCGTGGGCCGCAAAGGGCACGAAGCACTCGGTGACGACTGGCCGCTTCAAGAATCGGAATTTCAGTGATCGCTTTCCGACGATGAATTCGAAGAGAGGAAGGTCGCTTCCGTGCCCATCCCGGCAATTTGTAAAACAAAAATGTCCCTTGCGTGTGCCTTTTTGCTCTCCACGCGGGTTGCCAACACGTACCCCTCTATGGAACAAAAACGACCTGATTAGCTCTAATTACGGTCCTTATGCTGCAATATCCACGGTCTGAAAAATGTGAGGTCGCACACAGACGAACCATCACAACATACTTAGACTAAAAACCCGTTCGGTAATTTTAAGGAGAGAAAGATGAATAACCGAATTTCTGTATTGCTTGGTGCAATAATTTTGGTAGCAGCTACTGGTACCGCCCTTGCCTCGAACAGTGGTCGGTCTGGCAGTACTGCTGGGGGATCGGCAGGAGGAGCATCCTTGCAGCATATCAGCCCCGAGGGCGTTGAAAATTCAAATGGGCGAAATGATGCAGACCGTAAAAAAGGTTTGGCCCGGGCAGATGAGCGCCGGAGTGAACAAGGCTTGACGCATGCTAAAACCGGAAAGCATCTGGCGAAGAGGAAACATAAGAAACCCAAAGATCGCAAATAACGCAGGATGATTTTGTGCTGCATTTTACAATTTCAGCGAACGGTCTCTTTCGCCATAGCCATGTTCATTGGCTCGTACATGGTCTGAGCTTGGGCGTGTTTCCGGCGGCCAAGCATAGCGGTTAGCTTCCGCAAGACCCGCTTTATCGGCACCGCCAAACTCTAGGTCCACGTCCTGCTGACTTTTGCGGCCTGGAATCTGACCCGGATGATGAGTCTGCTGGGGTGGCGTATTTGCGCCACATAGGGCAATTGCGCCTGAAGCCGAAAAATAGCAACAAAGGCCCTGAAAAGGGCTGGAAACTGCCCGATTTGATGAAAATTTGGGCGGAAAGAGAAGTGAAAACAAGCCAGGAGATTAACCATGAAACGCTTTCTGATTGCAGCGGTAATGGCGGTTTCAACAGCCTCTATTCCAGCAACTGCAGCCGACGTCGGAGTATCGGTTAGCATTGGCCAGCCTGGGTTTTATGGTCGTCTTGATATTGGCGACTTTCCACCTCCACAAGTCATTTACCCGCAACCGGTGATTATTGACCCCGTCCAGGCGTACGGCTCGCCGATTTATCTGCGTGTGCCACCTGGATATGCCAAACATTGGCGCAAGCATTGCCGCGAGTACAACGCCTGTGGAGAGAGAGTTTTCTTTGTGCAAGATCATTGGTACCGCGATGAATACATTCCCCGTTATCGGGAACGTCATTTTGATAGCAGAGATAACAGTGACGAACGACGGGGAGAACATCGTTGGGAGCAGCGAAACGAAAATCGTGATAGTAACCACGGTCGAGACCGTTGAGTCATTGCATCCCATTTTTCCAGGTAAATTTCAGTCCGCCCAGGTTCTGTTGACGCTCTTTCAAGCCCGTGAACAAGCCTTGGTTTATGCCGCAACCACCAAGCTTCGTGCTTCGCGAGACTCGGCATGTGGTTCAGCGGGCAGCGCCTGCTTCAATGTTCAATAGTGTTGATTCGTACATCTTCAGACGCGGACCTCCGATAGAAACAGCACGTTTTGCTGTGTCGCGGGCCTGCTGCCATTTACCCATTTCATACAATACCTGAGCCAGGTTATTCCAGGCGTCGGCCGAATCAGGATGGTCGATCGTGGCCTGCTGGTACTCAGCTTGGGCAACATCCAATTGATGGAGATGGTAGGCAACATTCCCGCTGGCGATACGAGCGATAAGATTTTGTGGCCAGGCGGCAAGCGCTGTCTGATATGCACGGCGCGCAGCAGCAGGATCCGCACGCTCGAGCGTAGTGGCTGCCTCTACGAAATCATCTTCTCGGACTGTTGCAGGTAAACGATCCGGTGGCAGCGCAACAAAAGCCCAGCGATCAGACTTTGCCCAACTGCGATCGAAGTCTGCAATGCTCATCGTCAGGCGCCTTTCACTGCCGGAACGCAAAACGATACTTCCATTGCCCAGATCGTATCCCACCACCACAGCGTAATGCCATTGCGGCAGCATTTTGAACCGCAGATTTTGCAGCACCACGACAGGGTGGCCCGCAGCGACTTCTTGCAACAAGGCGCGGGGCTGAGGCTCCAAAAGATAGGCAAGCAGGCCCGCACGCCGCGCAGTAGCAAGCATTTCTGGCTGCAGACTGCCCTGCCGCTGCGGCAGATAGACTTCGTCTTTCAGATCCTGCGGGCTGCGCACAACACCCGCGCTACCGAACACAGTCGCTAGCGCCGCTGGACCGCATTGATACGCTTCTTGTGGATAAAAAGGTGTCTCAGTCAGCTCCTGCCGGTCGGGAACCCCTGCGAGGTTCTTCGTGCCGTAGTCCGCCTGGGGAATACTGGTACAACCTGCCAGGCACAACAACAGCACTGCAGCAAACCAGCCATGCCATCTGGACAAATTTTTCCCTCCCGAGTTAGTTAAATAATAACCGCGACCAGAATAACGACCAGCAGGATGATGATCAGGTCAGTGTTGCTGAGATTACCACCCGCGGGCAGCGAGTCGATCTTTTGCGCCAGGGCATGTACTTCCTGCTCACTCAGTGACGCAACGCGATCCTCGGCCAGAACGCCGCTCACGCCCATTGCCAGGAGCCTTTCTTTAACATTGGCGCGTTCGATGAAGTTTTGAATCTTGGCACGATCCTGTTCAACCGTGTTTTGCACTGCCATTTCATCGGTGCTGACAATTTCCGCCTGCGCCAAAGGGGCCTGAACACTCATGGCAACAACAAGTATCGCGATCAGCCTGCGAGAAAGGGATGTGTTGATCTTCATGACGTTCTCCTTCTGGAAAAGTATTCTCATAATAGTTGACTAAAATAATAATTCCATGTATTTAGCACCCATCCTCCATGTGCAGCCCCCCCATGCAAGATACACAAGCAACATTCGGATAAGCGGTATGGAATCCGGTTAGGCAGAGACCTGTCCTGGCAAATGTAGACACACCCACCTCAACCACAAGTCTGTTGTTCGCTGAATTTTTGTGCAACCAAGACGCGAGTTGCGCCAAGGAAAGGCCGCTTTGGCAGAGGACTTGCCACCAAGCAGCCATTTGGAACGTCCGCTGTCATTTGGTTATTTGCCTTTCAGCTAAGTTACTATTCGAAGGGCGGGATTGGGCACAAAGTGTGAATTCGTCTGCACCGGAAGCTGCCGCTTGGCGGATTGAGTCCTCCACAGTAGGAAATCCGCCATATTGCCTGCATGGTGCAGAACACATCCCAACAGTGGCAATGCGTTGTCAGAACTACAG
>JARLJJ010000066.1 GCA_031291275.1 Formivibrio sp. | reverse complement strand
GCCCCTGATCGGATGTGAACAAAAACGGCGGAAAGAGTGTTTGGCCCTGCCGGTCCAACACAATTAGGATGGAGCAGCAGCTCCATGGCGTGTTGGACCGCCGGTTGCCGTGCAGCGATTAACCGTTTCTATCAATTAAGGACGCGAATTCGAATTGCTGTCAATGTTCGTTTTGAATTGAATCAAGGAATTCCGAGACTGTATGTGATATTCATGCGAGAAGGAACCTTACAAAGCGCGACTAGTCGTTACACATCTCCATGGGTGCAAGTCCATCCGGCGGATCCGCGAGCGTGACTGGGGCTGCAGCAGGAGCAAAAGCAGGGGCAGCAGCAGCAACAGCGGGCACAGCAACAACCGGCGCGGCAACATGCGACGAATTCTTCGGGCGTCCAGTCTGTGCGCGAGCGGCTTGAATGCGAAGGTATGCCGCTTGAAGCGCTGACACCGGTGCAGCAGGAGCGGTTGGCGACGCGGCCACGGCTACACCAGCACTGGTGTTTAGGTTTTCCTTGATCGCAACAGGGCTGACTCGCGCAGGTGGAAGCAATCGGGAGAGCAATTTCATTCGGTTGGATGTCACCGTTTCTTGTTCCAGTTTTTCCAATCGCTTGAGCTCTGCTGTGAGATTTGCGCTGTGCGCATAACATTTGTGGGAATGGTGAGGCAGTAATTGCAATAGAGTCAGCCCTTCCAGCCCTCGCAGACGGCTCAACACCACGTAGAGATATCGGTCAGTCGGAGCTTTGCCCATTCGATTGAGGGTTGCGGCAAGGATGAGCTTAGGCAAAGTAAGCCCCTGCGTCTTGTGTGCAGTCAAGCTGAAGGCAGGTACGAAAGGAAACTGCACTCACTTGAATCTGAACGGCAATCGCTGACCACGCAGTGCCTTATTCTTTTTCAGTTCCTCTGTCACGTCATAATCATCGAATGGAAAGACGCTGAATTGCCCAGCCGACAGATCTCCATCCACCACCGTGTCGACTGGTTTGCCTGAACCGTCCAGGAGATGCAGAATGACCCGAGCGATCTGACGGACATTGTACTGTCGCATGCCAGTTGCATCAAAGACAGGAGGTTCGGCGGCTGCACGTTCAGTTAGCTGCAACCCGACGACAAAGGCACGACTTCCATTGGCGATACCCATCTTCACACTCAAGTTGTCGGTGATC
>JARLJJ010000491.1 GCA_031291275.1 Formivibrio sp. | reverse complement strand
GCTACCTTGGGTTTCAAGGACGATGTCAGTGTTTCTTCTATCCAGAATAGGGTGGTGGAGCTCCATCCGGAACTGGGGTTTGACATGATGAGTACCTCGTATTTCCTGTCGCGCGAAACCATGGTGCCAGCCGCCAATCCGGCCATGAGCTGGTGGCGTCGCCAATTGTTTTCGGTCATGTCGAGAAATGCCATGCGGGCGACGGACTACTTTGGTATTCCACCCAACCGGGTCGTGGAAATGGGCATGCAGATCGAGATGTAAGTTTGCTATTCGGGGGAGGACTGTCTGAATGGCGCACCAATTTAAGCGGGACGCTTAATCCGACTATGTCGGGGATTGTTTTTCGTAAGTGGACACTGTTATGGTGGTGGTTTTATGACCATGCTTTATTTCTATATCGCTTTCGAATCAAGTTTTTATCTGGCAATGTCCTTGCATTTAATTGACTATTAAAGATAATATGTGATACAAATTAGTATGGATACGACACTATACACATCACGCCGCACCTTCCAGGAGCAAGTCTTGGATCGACTGGGGCAGGAAATTTGCTCTGGGCGCTATACGCCGGGTGCGGTTTTACCCTCTGAGGCCGAGTTGTGCGAGCGCTTCGGGATTAGCCGAATCGTTATTCGTGAAGCAATCAAGTCGCTCGTGGCCAAAGGTATGCTGGTAGTTCGACGTAAAGTTGGCACAACAGTGCTTGATCCAAATCACTGGAATTTGTTTGATCCCAGTATCATTGCCTGGCGAGCCCATCCATCCGTCCTAAATCAGACTTTATCGCGTGATTTGATGGAGTTGCGGCGTATTGTGGAGCCGGCTGCGGCAAGATTGGCTGCGCAACGTGCTAGCGATAATGATAGGAAAGCCCTGCGCGCCGCCTATCAGTCCATGGAATGTGCGATTGCCGGTGATGGCGACTATATTGCAGCCGATTTGGCGTTTCATGCCATCTTGCTAGTGGCCTGTGGCAACCAATTTGTCCGGCAAATGCAGGATGCCATGTCTGCCATTTTGCGTACCAGTTTTGCAATTGTTTCCCTGAAACCGGGTGGACCGGCTTTTTCTTTGCCCATGCACGAGGACTTGTGTCGTGCTGTCGAAGCTGGCGATGCGCAAGCTGCCGAACGCGCCGCCTTGGCTTTGATTGACCAAGCTACCAATGACCTGAATGCACAGCTCAATTTTGGTTAAGTCAGAACAAGTCATTAACCCGTTTTTGTCCGGTCATCAACAAGGTGCAATGTTTTGTTGTACAAATCAGATTTGGGTTGAGGTTCCCCTGACTCCTGGCGGATTTATAGCATACGCACTGTTACGGGCGTACCGAGCTGGATAAAACGATTCAATCGTGGTCCTCATACTTCTTGCTCAGTCAGCGGCGAGTCACGACCCAGCCGATCCAGATCAGCGGTGATCAAGATATCATAATGTGAAAGCTTGGCCCGCAAGCGGTTGAGCCCATCGCCTTCTAAGTATTCCGCGCCAGAGATCCCATCGTCCACATATATGTCGGTTTCCTCAATGTGCCATCCTTTGCTTGCGGCAAATTCGTGACGGCGAATCATTTGGCGATGGACCGATTTATTGTCATCGAGCCGATTGTCTTCGGCGCTTTTGCGGCAATAGGCGGCTACTCTCATGATTTTATCTCCGGCATGGGCCGATCCTCTGGAACGTTGCACTCAATAGTTGATTCTTTACTACGCAAAAGGCCGCAGCCAACAATTGCCCAGATTGAACGACGACTGGGTGATCTGCGGTCAGCGCATGGCAGGGGCTACGGGCGCGGCCTGCGGGCGCCATAAGTGCATCTTAAATACGTGCGGCTTCATGATTGATCTCCTGGGGTTGACGATGACCATAGAAGATCACAGTACCCAACAAGATGACAAATTTTAGCCACGAAAATTTCATAAACCTGGTAGGTTCGAAATCCATTTAACTGACAGATTCGCCATGCATTAAGGTGCTTGATCCAGACCGCACATTGGGGTGGAACGGGAGCGACGTTTCCTTGCTTTCGGCGGCGGGCTAGAGTTTTTCCTGCTCTTCATTAGGGTTGGTTTCCACCGCGTCCTGCAATACAAAGTATTAGGTCAGGTCGCGATCGAACATAGCGAAAACCTGCCACAAGATTGCCGCGTGCCAGCTTGGCGCGAATGTTCGGACGGAGCTCGCTCTTGCGCAGACAGCCCAGCGAAGCGAGCACGGCAACAAACGAACCTGCATTGATCAGAAACGCCCATCTGGAGCCGACTGCGGTGATCACAATTCCAGTCACGGCCGGACCAACCATCTGGGCGACGTTGATGGATGAGGAATTCAACGCCACGGCGTTTGAAAGATTGTCGTCTCTGACCAGATCGGAGACAAAGGTTTGGCGCACTGGCATATCGATTGCGTTGACGCAACCGGACAAGAACGCGAGTACATATGCCTGCCACAACTGGACAAACCCGGTGACGATAAGAAGGCCGAGCACAAGGGCCAGCACACCTGACGCAGCTTGTGTGGCGATAAGAAGCTTGCGTCGATCGAAATGATCGGCTGCATAGCCAGTCCACGGCAGCAGCAAAAGCTGTGGTCCGAATTGCAGGCCCATGACGATGCCGACGGCGGTTGCAGAATGATGGGTGAGTTCGGTCAGCACCAGCCAGTCCTGGGCGGTGCGCTGCATCCATGTCCCGATATTTGAGACAAGCGAGCCGATGGCCCAGACGCGATAATTGAAGACTGCTAGCGCGCGGAATGTGCCGCCGGCCATGCAGTCACGAGCCCGTTGGCGAATTGCCGCCGTGAAACCGCCCGAACAAGCGCGCGCTTAACACGCCGATAAGCAGAATGCCCACCCCAACGGCGATGACCTGATCTGCGGCGTGCGGATCGAAATCTCCCACACGGGCGATAAGCAGGTAGGCGATAACCAAATTCACGAACCCCCAGAGCACGTTCACGGTTGATGAGGAAAGGCCTTCACCGGACGGCTTGGCGAACGGGCTCTGGAAGGGCCGTCCCATCATGCCGCTGACGAAATGTGGAATGGCGTTCGCAAAAAAAGCGCCACCGAGAAGGTAGGACAGGTAGACAAGCCAATGCATCTCAGACTCTCCATTCCAGGAGGTCTATGATTTCCTGGGTCGTGCCGGTCTCGCCAATTCGGGGAAAGATCCGGGTGATGCTGTTGTGGTGAGCTTCGGCGTTCCGGTCGGTCATCGCGTCAGTGGCGAAGGTGATGTTGAAACCCAATTCATAGGCTTGGCGCGCAGTGGCTTCGACGCCATTACTGGTGGCGACACCGACGATCACAACCTGTGTAACACCAGAGGCCGTTAGATGCTCACCCAGGCCCGTGTTTGTAAAAGCACCCGGGGTTCGCTTTGTTACCACGAGGTCTTGCGGCTGCTGATTTAGCTCGGGGATAAGATCGATCCAGCCGGGCGGAAATTCACGATGGCTGCGTGACTGCTCTGTCCGGCCCGGCGCTAACCCTGCAACGTTGACGATCACGACTGGCAAGCTGCGCTGACGAAATGCACTGGCAAGAGCGATAACTTGTTTCACCACGCCATCCATCGGATGCACGGAGGGGAGTGCGACAATGCCTTTCTGGAGATCGATAATGATGAGTGCCGTCTTGGGGTCGAGGGTCGTCACGGTCATGGGTTTTTCTTTCCGGATTAGAACGATGCGGGAGCGATCATGAATCGCCCAGACGCTTGATGAGTGCCGCGGCGGAAACGAGAGTCTGATGTTCTGCTGCATCGAGTTTTTCCATGGCGGCAAGCAGCCATTCCTGCTTCGCCATGCTCCGCTTCCGCCTCGCCTCGATACCTGCTGCCGTCAGTGAGAACAGGACTTGCCGCCCATCCGTTGGATGAGGGTGGCGCTGGACCAAACCGTCATGTTCCAAACCGGTCAGTATGGCACCCATCGATTGGGGTTTCATCGATTCTGCGCGAGCGAGATCCGCTGTGGTCATTCCGGTGCTTTCCTCTAGTCTGGCCAAGACGCTCGTCTGGGAGAGGTTTAGCGCGCCGAGATTCGCTTCGGCGCGAAGGCGACGAATGAGCTGTCCAATCGCCAATGTAAGCTCGGCGACCACGACTTCCTTGGATATGTGGGTTTCCTGATTCATGCATCCAATCTAGCATTAGACAGTTAAGCTTGCAAGTTTAACTGTCTAAATTATCGCCTGGAAATGAGAGAGTACAATTTATGTATAACGGTCACCAGGTAGGAAACTGCCAAATTGTCAGGGGTACTACGGAGCTAAAGACTGACCTCAATCGTATTGGTGTCAGTGTGGGATGGGCGTTATGGCCGACGGTTTTCAGAGTTGAGTGGACCTTTGGGTGACAGCTTCGGTGAGCAGGTGACGTACTGCTCTTGGCCGGTAGCACCAGTACGGGAAGTGTGCGACATTGTGGTCGTTGGTTCAGGCAGCTACTCTTGCCGGGAAGGAAATTCTTTCTGCTTTTTCATTATTGTCGGCGCACACAAGAATCCGACCCTTTGGAAATATCCGGCTTGGTCTTTCAAACTTGGTAGGTTAGTCAAAAAAATACAGAAGTCTCAGTCAGAGGTTTTTTATTTGTCCGCAGAGTC
>JARLJJ010000490.1 GCA_031291275.1 Formivibrio sp. | reverse complement strand
TCATGGCACTCTTGATGTGGTGCCGTGAGCCATCCGCAAGCTCCACTACCGCGCTTGTCTCGTTTTCACGGTTCGTCGCGTATCCTATCATGAGTGCCTCGGTGTCTTCGTATATCTTGACCTTGAGCCACGCCTTTGATTGCTGTCCGATCTTATAGGGACTGTCCCGTTCTTTGATAATGATCCCCTCGGCGCCCTCCACTTTCAGTCGCGCACAGATCTGCTGGATCTGTGCATCGATGCTTTGCCCTGGGTTGAAGTCATTCGGTGGGGAGTAACGACAAGGAGGACCGTATGGCAAATTGAGAGTGCGCGTGTCGCCGAGTGGAATGTACGGTGTTCCTGCTACTGATCTGATTAGAGATGAGCGCCATTTGTGTGGCTGTTTACATGCATCCTCACCCACCGCGTCTATTATATGGAACAGTAGATGCTTCCAGATGTCGTCATTAGATTTCGCCTTCCAGACGCTGGAGACTTTTGCCATGTCACTCTGGTAAAAGGTGGTTCCATCCGGCTTTGGATAAAATAATTCACCATCCAGATAGGCATTTGCCGGCATGGCATTAGCCCATTCGCTCGGTGGCTTGACATAGATCCTCATTGATTTAGAATATAATCTCTTGTTGTGGCCGTCCCACAGCGCTCGATTTCCGTCCCATTTCACCTCCCATGTGTACGTCTTGTATTCGTTGATTAGAGACATATCATACTTGATCGGTTGCATGAACTGAAATCCAAGCAGTGGCGCCTGTGAAATAAACCATAACACTCGGTCCAAGTCAGGAGAAGGTCTGATTCCACGACTTCCTTTCATATATGGCTTGGGTGTGCACTGAATTGGAGGCGGCTGCACTGAACTGGAGGCGGCTGCCATCGTTGCCATCAACGCTGGCTTCTTGTTGGGAGCGCTGCTAGCTGCTGCAGCGGCAGCCGTCAAGGGAACCTGTCGCTTGCTCGGTGTTTCGATTTGCTTGGTTGTAGTCGTGCGCGGCTGTGGAGCTTTTGCCATCGCCATTGGGCCGAAATGACTAATTATCTTCACGTCGTCTTCATCGCTGAGAGGTTCGTCTTCTGTCTTAATGATGGCTGGTGCTGGAGCAACTGGAAGCTGGTGTTTGAGCGGAATCGGTGCGGCTGGCTTGATTGACACAGGTGGTGGCTGAACCACCGGAGGACTGA
>JARLJJ010000489.1 GCA_031291275.1 Formivibrio sp. | reverse complement strand
GATGATTGAACAGCACCTCGTCGTCAATCCATAGAATCAGTCTGGACGGCCGGACATCCCCATCCGCAATCGACTCGATCGCGAGGTATACTTTTTTGCTCCTCTTCTTGTATGTAGTCAATGAGACGACGGGACCGCCTTGTTCAGTCACTGCCCTACTTCCAAGTCTGTTAATCAGAAACAGCAGGCCAATTTGAATTACCATGTGGAATTCGCGAACAATCCGGCGAGGAAGATGCAGGGCAATTTCTAGAATTCGATTTTGATGCATAAGATCATGTCTCTTATACGCAACTCAGATTCCGGAGAATAGAAACGATTGGGGCTAGAGTCTAGGGTCGTTTGTAGATCGAGCGGGAGCGAGGGAAGCATAGGCACTACTGATCGCCACTTCGATATTTTTGTCCAATATAATCTTCAGCTGTTCGGGCGCGCGCGAAAATGGTGTCAACGCCAATCGCATTGCCGTAGCTGGAACCCACGAGATGATGAATATAGGAGTTACGAACCCATACGGCGCGGTAGCCTATCCCGAGGACTCGTCTGCAGATTTCAACGTCGTTGCCGTAGTCAGGAAGATTTCGGTCGAAGCCGCCTAGTGTTTCCCAAATGCTACGCCTAATGAAGAGAGCGAATCCAGAAACCCAGGGCAGGTCGACGAGAACAGGTTCAGGATACTCAACCAACAAGAGCCTCGCATCTTCGCAGATCTGGCTATCATTCAAATAGTGGCGCGTGAAGATTGCCCTAGGCAGACCCTGCATATTTCCACCGTCGCTCGTCGAGGGTCCGGCTACTCCGATATTGGGGTTGTCTTCGAATGCCTGCGTGATCAGGCGCCAACACCAGGGAGTGACCACTGTGTCGGAGTTCAATAGGCAAAGATATGGCAGGGTGGCCACTCTAGCGCCTGCGCCGCACGCTGCACTATGGCCCAATGGTTCCGGGTGACGAATAAGCACCCATTTGTTACGGCTCGAAAAGTCTTCGAGTAGTTTGACGGTCTCTTCAAGTTTTGAGGCGTCATCGACAAGAATAACCTCAGCCTTCGGAGCGTACTTCTGCAGGCTCATCAGGCAGCGCCTGGTCACCTCCGGCGCATCATGGACTGCCACGATGATGGATAATGATGCGCTTGCCTGGGCATCCTCAAAAGACTGTTCGAACACTTTGCTGCGAGGTAAGTGGCGCGTCAGGTAGCGACTCAATATCCGTCCTCGCAGTTCGCGCAGCGTGTCTCTAACCACCGCTGGCAATGCTCGCCATAAGAACGGGGGGTAATGCCAGTCAGCCGCACGCTCCAACTGTTTCAAAGTGCGGTTGGATTTTGCGCCAGGGATATTCGAACTATCGATTTGTCGCACTATCTCCCTCAACGAGCCCGATCATCGGCTTGGCGACAACTGCAAACCGCAGAAACCTCATATCGTCGAATCTCCTTAGGGCAAGAATATTCGCTAACCTAAATGCCCACCACAGAAGCCTGCGAGCATTAGAAGGCCCACTGTAGACGTTAATGCCGGCAATGGTATCTATCACGAACCCCTCGCGCTCAAACATGTTCACAATGCTCGAGCGCGTAAAGAAACGGAGGTGCGTTCTGTCCAAGATGCCGGAATCTACATATTCCCATCGGGCATGAATCATCAACTGATAAACCACTGGAAAATACCGGATGTTGGGGATCGATGCAACGACAACGCCGCCGGGGGCCAAGAGACTCCTGGCATGCCGCAACGCCTTTTCAGGAGCAAGCATGTGTTCGAGCACATCATTGAAAAAAATGCAGTCAAAGGTTCCCACTGGCAAATCTACCTCAGGCCCGAAGTCTCCCTCGATGACTCTGTCGAGCTTTGGCATTGCTTTCGCCGCCGCGGACTTCGTTGGTTCGACTCCCCAGACTTCAATTCCTAGAGTCTTCTTTAGCGATTCGCCAAAAGCCCCTTCGGCGCACCCGACGTCGAGTACGCGCCGGCAATTCGCAGGGACGAATCTGAGCATTTCCGCACGCGCGACCTGGAAGTATTCGGTTGATTTGGTGTCGTAGCCGAGTCGATCTGTTTGTTGGGTCATAAATTGGCAATCGATCGTACCGATGGACGAGTGAAGAGTGTCACTGACGTTAGGATTTACGCCAGAAGACTCCCACACCATCAATATCAACAATCTCATTGTTGATGCAATTTCTGGACCGAAAATCAGTGACTGCCTGCCTGCACGGCCCAAGAATGTAATCATCGACGATGACAAATCCGCCCGGTGAAAGTTTATGGTAAAGCGACTCTAACGCCTGGATCGTTGATTCATACATGTCGCCGTCGAGCCTGAGGATGGCGAGGTGATTGATAGGTGCGTTCGGCAGAGTGTCTTTGAACCATCCTTCTAGGAAACGCACTTGTTCGTCTAGGAGGTTGTAGGTCCGAAAATTGTCCTCCACAGCTTGGCGAGAAACACCAAGATGATCAACAAATGAGTGGTGCTTGTCCCCTGCATCTGCTTGATAGATCTCTGCATTGGGGAGAGGGAGGCCAGCGAAAGAGTCAGCCGCCCACACGGTTCTCGCTGTATCTCCATACGCTTTGAGAATTGCGCGCATGAAGATACATGCGCCTCCTCGCCAAACGCCGGTTTCGATCAGGTCCCCTTTGATCCCGTCATTGAGTGCCGTCTCGACACAAAACTGGAGATTGTCGAGACGCTTCATGCCAATCATCGTGTGCGCACGTAAAGGCCAATCAAGGCCGTTTCGGCGCATGTTTGCCAGCCTTTCTCTTGCCGTGAGGCTGGAGTCTTCGAATCCGTCAATGTCGTAATAAGGTTTGACGAGGCGTACTTTGTACCGGCTAAGTAGCTGTTCCACCGAGGCGATGAAGTACTGTCTCCATCGGGCCGCTGCACTAGCGGACCGGGCTGAGCTACGAGTTCGCTGGCGACAAAAAGTGTACATCGATAGCGGATCGTTCAAATAGATGCTATCCGTGAGGGACAGCTTGATTAAGTCGAGATACATCGCCACGGCATCGGCACGCTGAGTAGCCGCTTCTGAAGTCGTACCTTCTTTCATATCCTCTTCTCCAAGGGAGTCATTGCCTTATACTCGGGCGCGAGCGAAGCTTTGCGAAAGCATTCCACCCACTTCTTCAAAGCAGCGAAAGCGGCTAAATAAGCCATGGACTACAGCGACGACACAAGCGGTGAACAGGCCCCTGGTAGCCAACGTCAAAAAGGTATTCCCAAACGAATTGGCCAGCAGACTTGTAGCGATCCAGCCCAT
>JARLJJ010000488.1 GCA_031291275.1 Formivibrio sp. | reverse complement strand
TCCGGTGGCGTCGTAACGGTAGCGCGTGGCGCTGCCGTCGAAGCCGGTTTCGCTGCTCAGGCGGTCGAGTTTGTCGTAATCGAACGCGTAGACTGCGCCGTTTTCGTTGACGAGTTGCGCCAGTCTTCTGGCGGAATCGTAGCGGTATTGCAGCGTCGCGCCCAAGGCGTTGGTGCGCGCCAGCGGTTGGCCGTCGAGGTCGAGTTGGTAGCTGGTGCGTTCGCCTGCGGGGTCGGTGTAGCCGATCAAACGTCCCAGGGGATCGTATTGGTAATAGGCGTGGCTGTCGTCGGGGTAGCGGACAGCCAGCAATCTGCCGTTGCGGTCATACTGGTAGTGCGTGCTTTGACCGAGCGGGTCGGTTGTGCTGGTCAGGTTGCCTGAAGAATCGTAGGCGAAGCGGGTGCTGCGGTTCGAGCAATCGGTGTAGCTGGTCACTTGTCCGGCGGCGTTGTAGGCGAGACGCTTGATGCCGCCGCGCGCGTCGGTGACGGTTTCCACCACTTGCAAGACGTTACTCCAAGCCTTGTACAACGCAGCCCAGCAATCGACAGAATCAGTCGTTAAGTTAGCTCAGGATAAATCTGCTTAACATGTCCATCGGCTTTACGTTCAATAATTCTGACCTCGTCGCCGTCATGTTCCAATTCAAAGTTACGAATGTAAAGGATTTCGTACCACATCTTTTGTTCGATCTTGATTACCTTGCCATCTTGATATTGATAGTCCGTTTCGACATATTCATTTTCATCAGAAAGTGAATATGTTTTAGTGATTTGACCGCGCTCTAGCGTAGCGTATGTTACCCGTTCAAGATCGGCGACGAGATCGGCTCCGCCAATACTGGAAAATTTGTAGCTGATTGCGTGATCCGCATCATGCTCAAAAAATTCGTCAGTATGAATCCAGTTATCAGGGGCTGGAATTGCCTTGTTGTAGGTGATCGAGCAAATAATTCCACCTTCTTTGTCCAAGAAATATTGATAGCGATTTTTTGCTGGCGTCGACGGGCCTTTTAACATCTTTCCAGGTTGGTGACCAATTAACTCGCTCGCATAAGGTGCCAAATGATAAGCGCCGAGCACCCCCGCTCCCCATTGCTCGGTTGCGCTTTCTTTTTGAACTTGTTTAACAAAATCTGGGTAAGCGCTTTTCTTTTCTTTGAAAATATTCTGTAAATATTCTCTATTCATGACATATAAACCTAATGTCATCTATAAATTCTTGGAAGTCTTTTAGTTTACGCTCGATAATTTGCATCCCATCCTCCGCGCTTATATTCAGAGGTTGTCGTCAATGAGAGTCCCATTAATTGCCATTGTCAGCGCATCAGAAAATGACGGCGCGATAATTTTTATCTCGCTCGGGTCCAAGTCTCCAAAATTTACGCTAGAAAATCTCAATTCTTCATCGCCTCGATAATCTAACAAAAAACATATAGGCCCGCCATCCGACCCAATACCTACAACATTTTCTCCTAGGTATCGCTGAATTTGATAGTCTTTATTCAATGAAACTATATTTTCTGCTTCCCATAGCGAAAAATACACATTGGAAAATTTCGCCTCTCCACCGTTAGACCATTTCATAAATTCTTTGAAGTCACCGGGCAACGATAGATTTGTTTGTGCTTCAATCGAGGCCAAGACTTGATCCGTTGTCCCAGGGTGTCCAAACCAAGTCGAAGTAATACTCTTGATGCAATTCGTAATATCCATTTTAGCCCCCGTAAAAGTGTTTATACGCTTTCTTAATAGCTTTGCGCTTACATTTTTCACTCATTCCGGCAGCACCAAGATCGCGATAACTATTGTTGAACTCTTCGTCCATCGAGGTTCCCCATTTTGGTTGTCCTGCCGCAATTCTCGCGTCTCTCCTTGCATTCTGCAAAGCAGTGACGGTCGCATGATTTGGCGATTGTGTTAAAAGCACTGCTGGAGCAGATCCTCGACTATAGCCAGGAACATTTGCTTGCGCCCAGGCATCTTGAATTATGTGGTGAGACTGTTGCCCTGTCGGACGCGGTGATGGTTGGTCTGAGTGAGCAGCAATTGCGCATGGGTCACATTTTTTGCATGGGGCCAATCCAAGCGGATCGCTCCAACCCATCGGGTTAGATGCGTACTGATAAAGGTTGTCACCACCTCTGAGTCCAATCGGATCAAGGCTAACAAACCTTCCACAATCAGGATCGTAATACCTGAATCGGTTGTAATGCAACCCAGTTTCAGCATCATAATACTGCCCCTGAAACCGCAACGGCTGCGCAATCTCGTCGGTTTCCGCATGGGCTTGCGGCATCGCCTTGACGCTGCGTTGCACCTGTGGCGTCTCCACCAGCAGCACATTCCCCCAAGCCTTGTACGACGCAGCCCAACGCAAATTCCCCTGCGCATCGGTCAACTCGCGCGGTGTGCCGAGATGATCCTTGTGGAAGTACAGCAATTGCGCAGTTTTCTGCTGCTCCTTGCCATCCTTCGTCGGCGCGGGCGTGTTGCTATCGACCTGCGCCAGCGGCACGAACGATTCCGGCTCGTACAGATACGTCCTGCTCTTGCTGCCCCGCGACTCCGACAGCAGCCGGTTGCCGTCCCACACGAATCTTGTCACGCCGAACGCATCGCGCTTGAACAGCCTGCGCCCGAACGGATCGTAGCCGTAATGCGTGGTTTGTTCAACCGGGTTGTAATGTTGTTGCGCATTGCGGCTGACATGGCTGGTGCGCAACTGGTGCTCGGCATCCCATTCCAGCTTGATTTGCGTGTGCTTGCCGATGCGTTTGTCGATCAGGTTGCCGTGCGCATCGTAGGC
>JARLJJ010000487.1 GCA_031291275.1 Formivibrio sp. | reverse complement strand
TTTGTTGCGGAGTAGTATCGGCCATCAGTGCCTCGTAGTGGAAAATCGCATACAGGTACCCTGCTCCGGCCTGGATTCTGGCCAGGGGGGAATCATATTTTCCTACTGAATTTCGATAACGCTGCCGCTGTCAGCTTCCTGCAATTCCTTGGTGCGCTCGATTACTCGATGGGTAAACGCGAACAGCGATTTGGCGTGCGGAGACTGGTCGCCTTCGAGCACGACCGGCTGTCCACTATCGCCGCCCTTGCGAATGTCGGGATCGAGTTCGATGCTGCCGAGAAACGGCACCCCGAACTGCTGCGCGGTGCGCGCCCCGCCGCCCTTGGAAAAGATGTCGATCTCATGCTGGCAATGCGGGCAGATGAAGAAACTCATGTTCTCCACGATGCCGATGATGTCCACCTTCACCTGCCGGAACATCTCGAGGGCTTTGCGCGCGTCCTGCAAGGCAACATCGCTCGGCGTGGTGACCACGATCGCGCCTGTCAGCGGCACAGTTTGCGTCAGCGAGATCACGACATCGCCCGTGCCCGGCGGCAGATCGACGATGAGGTAGTCGAGCTGTCCCCACTCCACCTGGCCGAGAAACTGCTTGACGATGGAGTGCAGCATGGGGCCGCGCCAAACCAGAGGCTTGTCGCCCGGACTGAGAAAGCCGACCGACATCACCTTCAGGCCGTAACGTTCCGGCGGCAGAATGCGGTCTTCGCCGACCACGCTCGGGGCCATGGTGGTGCCCAGCATCATTGGGACGTTAGGGCCGTACACGTCGGCATCAAGTAGCCCGACCTTGTGGCCCAGGCGCGCCAGCGCGATGGCCAGGTTCACCGCCAGGGTGGTTTTGCCGACGCCGCCCTTGCCTGAGCCTACGGCAATGATGCTGTTGACTCCGGGAAGCGGCTGCGGCCCAGCCTGCGGTTGGCCGGGCATGTGCGAATGCTGATGACTCACGTGGGTTCCTGTAGTAATGGGAATGAAGTGCGCAAGCCACGATTATAGCCCTGTCGGGGTCACGGAAATCATCCGCTATTTCGAGTAACCATGGTGACGTAACTTCGATTGTGTAAAAAGCAGGAGGTTGTAAGTTGGCTTTTTGCCTAGCAAGCAGAAGGTGACACCCAGAACCGTTGTCGGCTGGCATCGTGCCGGCTTCCGGCTGTGTTGGAAATGGCTTTCCAGAGCGCGGCCGACGGGCGGTCGAAAGCCGGTGAGCCCAGAGATTCGAGCCTTGGTTTTTCAAATAGTTGCCGAAAATCCAACCTGGGGAGCGCCCCGCATTCATGGCGAGCTACTCAAGCTCGGCTTCGATCTCGCTCATAGCGGTTCGAAGACCACGCCATGCCAAGCGCTGCTGTCCAGTGAAAGGGCCTCCTGCATCGAAACTCGGCGGCGTTTAGTTTTGATGAACCACAGGCCATCAACAAACGAAATGAAGTTGTGCCGTGAGCACAAAACCGGCACACGGTATAAATTGTGGTTCTCGGAAGAGAAGCGGTAAGCACTTGATTGCAGGAACATTAAGGTTTGGTAGCGCTACCGGGAAACGCTTCCTAGCACGTCATGTTTTTTCCAGTAGTACTGTAAAAATAGCATCTCTGCAATAACTTACATCATAAGCACCAAAACCGTTTTGCCAGTAGAAATGGCAAATTTCATTGGTAGAAACCGACAGTTTTTAGTAGGTAGTAGTATGTACATAGTATCGTATGGTCAAAAATCTCAAACACATTGAAAAGGCTTGGTTTCCAGTCTCATAATTTCCTCGCCCAGCTGCTTTCTGAAACCTCAAGAGCATGTACAATCCGGGTTCGACGATCAACTTTAGGGAGGCTCTGGAATGAACTGGGCTCGCATGCTGGCCTACATCACCGGCACCGTCGATCAAGAACTGCTGGTGCGGAACGAATATCTGGCTGCGGAGAACCGTATCCTGAAAGCCCAGATCAAGG
>JARLJJ010000065.1 GCA_031291275.1 Formivibrio sp. | reverse complement strand
GACAAATGCCGCAGCTGAAAGTAGCGAGATCACGACGATTCCGGCGGTGGTTTTCTCGAATGGGACGGAAGAAGACGATGATGAACCCGCGGTCAAGCCGATCGCCTCTCCGGTATTGTTGAAATCGCCGGCAGTACTGCTGCTGCTGTCGGGGCAATCAGTGTGACAAGCCGCCCATTCACCCGTCGCGCCGCATTCTGCGCCGTTGGCGACCGCTGGCTGTGTGATGTTGCGTGTGCGCCACTGGTAGCCATCTCCGCATGTAGCATTGCAATCCGTGTATTCCCAGTCGGTCATGACGCAATCGACATCGCACAATTGGGTATTGCAGATTTGATACTGCGGTGGTGGGGCCGTGGAGAAATTACATTCTTTACCGCCATTCCTGGCTGGATCAATAATTGTCATGTTACGAGTTTGCGTGCCGTTCTGCGTGGCGTTGGGATCGGTTGACGCAAAGCAGGATTGGCTACATGGACCCCATACACTCCAGTCCATCACACAATCGAACTGTAAAGATAGAATAAAATTGGAGTACATGGTAACACTATTCATGTTGATGGGGACGCTCCAGAATTGCAACGCCGGACATTGCGCCGTATTCGGATTCAAACGCCCCGTTAGATAACTTGTACCAATCACATTTTGCACAGCTGAACGATTGTACTGACTTTCAATATTCAGCTGTCCACTAACCCAAAAGTCACTAGAACCGGTTGATAAAAGTTGTGTCGGTGTGCTGCCCATACCTGATATACAATATATCATTGAGAGAGAGTCTGTCTGACCACCAAAACTCCATTTTACAAGCTGTATTTGTACAGAAATCTCACTTTCCAACGGAGATAAGCGAGTTACAAATCTCTCAGAGTATGTATTCATCTTATATGAATCCAATGCGTTGATTACGACATCCAAGCCCGGGACGTTGATGCTATGAAGAGACAGCAACTTTTCTGTGTAAATTGATGGATACTCGCCATACCTAAATGATTGGCACGTAATACTATACCGCCGCGAGCAGTTCTGCGTGTCATAGACCATTATAGTAAATGGAAAGCTACCGACCGACACAGCAGTGGTGCCATCGAGTGATTCCATCCAGTTTCCCAATCCGCAATTTCTGTTACACGATCTGCAATTCAAGAATTGGAGAGGTATGGTCATTTGCAAGCTCGTGGTCTGGTTACTCCAGTTGAAATTAACATTCGCCAAGGATGCACTCGATTGAGCCAATAAGCAATTGCTATTGGGTGAGCACGACACCGGGTTCAACTGCAGCATGGCGAGAGTTGAAGAACTCGAAGTGAGATTGATCGAGCCGCTGATCTGTGGTGCCACCGTGTATTGTGCCCAGGGATGGCTGAGCTGTATCGTCAGAATTAACACTGGTACACCGTTCCAACTTATGACCGGGCTCATTGTGAAGACCGAACCGTACACCAAAGTATCGTTGTGAAGCCATTGGCATCGGTTATTCGACAAGCAATTCAACTCCGTGTTGTTCATTGGAAAAGTCTTCATCGGAGAACCATCACCGATATCAAGAGATAACGAGGCTATCGCGAATTCGCTCTGGTTACATGTAATGCGATCGTAGACAATCACACCGAGTGTCGTACTGTTGTCTGTCAGGCTTGATTTGAGCGCGATACCCATTATATCTCTTGTAGGAGTTGGGGGCACGAAAAGGGCTTCGGTGAATCCGCAGGCTGAAGTAGCATCGCAGCAGTTCACGAGACTGACTGCAACCAGCAGCAAGCAGAGCAGCTTTACTGCAGCCATTGCGGGCGGCCAGTGGTAGTGCTGTGAGAAGTGCGGCAGATGGGTGGTGAGCGACGGTTGAGACTGCAAATATATGAGCTTACTTTTACTACTGGCTGTCCTACTAAGTAGCAGCATCGGTCATTTTCTCATCATGGGTCTCGCTGACTTGGACGCTGACTTAGACATTGTCTTAGACGACGCGACAGAACTTTGAACAAACGGCAGATCATCTCTCACTCATACACATCACACATCTCCGCAATCACCACACACTCGACTGACACCACATGAGTGCGCCAACCGCCTCCTCCTCCTCTTCCTCTGATGTGCCGAGCAATGCGCCGGTGAGTTCGCCGCCGAT
>JARLJJ010000486.1 GCA_031291275.1 Formivibrio sp. | reverse complement strand
GTGATGTTGCTGATCATGGCCCAGACGGCGAGGAAGCCGACGCCGATCACCGCGGCGGCGCTGACGAGCAAAGTCCAAAGGCCGCTCATGCTGATGCCCCACAGGTTCAGGATGAGCATGACCGCGACGACCCACACGGCGGCGGCCGCGGAGCGGGTTATCATCAGCGAGTTTTCGTAGGAAATTGGCAGGTGCCGCTCAACGCTTCCGAGCAACTTCCAAATATCACTAGTGTCCCAGTGTTAATCGAACAGATTCAATTGGTTATGGGCGCCGGAGGGAGCCATTTGCAAAGACGGATTGGTAAAGAGCTGTAACAGCTGGCTTTTTTCGAAAAGCATGAGACTGAAAATCTGTAGCATTTCGTAGAGGCTGGCCTTGATGCCGAGGCGCTTTTTGACGATGGCAACCAGCACATAGACGCAGATGGCTGACCAGATTTGCGCCTTGACGGCGTTTTCGGAGGTGCCGAAGAACGCCTTGATGCGCAGGTGCTGCTTGATCCATTTGAAAAAGAGTTCGACCTGCCAGCGGTATTTATAGAGACATGCAATTGTCAGGGCTGGCAGGGCAAAATTGTTGGTCAGGAATACCAACGATTTTCCCGTCTCCGGGTCGTTGAACCTAACCCGGCGCAGAGGGCGGGGGAAGTCTTGGCGTGCATAAAAGCCCGTCAGGACAACGGTCTGATCGCAGATGAGACCCGTGGTCCGGTCAACCGGATGGGAGTAGCGGCGCCTGACCTTCATGTTCGATTTGGCGCGCGTGACGAAAAAGCTTCCAGCGCCGTCGAGGCTTGCCAAGCGTCCGTAGTCCACATAACCGCGATCCATGACGTAAAAGGCGCCCGCTTCGGGCACAAGATGGTCGAGGATGTTCACATCGTGCATTTTGCCATCGCTGATAAAGATGAACGACGGAATGCTGCCGCGCAGATCGAGCAGCGTGTGCAGCTTGATTGCGCCTTTGGCCGAGCGGAACGGAGCCCACGGGAACACGGACAGGCATAGGTCAATCGTCGAAGAATCCAGTGCGTAAACAGTATCCAGCCCTTCGAGGCCGGGCAACACCTGATCGGTGTAAAGCTCTCGCGCCATGCGGATCAGATGCTGCGCGAAATCTGCATAGATGCGCCAGTCCCGCTCGGCATTGGCGTTTGCCATTGTGTTGCGCGAGATTTGCTCGCAGCGGAAACCCAAATGGTAGAGCTTTGCGGATTGCGCCCGCAAACATGCTTCGATGTCTCGCAAACTTTCCCGCCACGTCAGCTGCGCAAAAGCCAGGCAGCGAAACTGATCGAGGCAGGAAAAGCTCTTGACCTTGCGATCCCCGCCATATCGCGCCACACACCGGCGGAAAACGTGCCAAGGCAGGTGATCCATCAGTTGTGCGAAAACATACTGCCCTGCGTACATGGCTTCCTCCGCGAGACCGGCTCGCGAAGGTCGGGGAAAAGCGAAGAAAAATTCAAGTCGATAATGCCGGGAAAAGGACGTTTCAGACGTCGCTTCAATGGCTTATCCTGAGCCCCAATAAGAACGTTGGGACAGCAGTGACGATTTCTATATTTAACGGTATTTTTGAAACGCTGATTTCCACCTGAAAACGCCAAAAAATCGCAGAAATACGCGTGTTTGAGACATCGCGTTCTTGCATTTACCACGTCTGTATTAACCATGATAGCTTCCTACGCCGGCGCTGTTATCGAACTCAGGTCCTTTGAGTTCCTCCAGGGAGCACTTGGGAGACGCCGAAGGGGGCGCATCAACTTCAAGCAGATCGC
>JARLJJ010000485.1 GCA_031291275.1 Formivibrio sp. | reverse complement strand
TGCGAAGCCGGTGCGCCGACCGACGGACGATAGAACGGTGCCGGGCCGTAGCCGCTAGCGAATGCGGGAGCAGCGATCGAGGCAGAAACAGCAACCAACAGGGCGGCGATGAGCTTGGTCTTCATGGTGTGACTCCGATAAGTTTCGATTTCATTTCAGGAAGGCGTCGCAGGAGCCGGTTGGGGTGTGTCTGCAACGTCGATGGAAGGCAGTGTATACCCCTACTATCAAGAATTTGTATCGATAATATGAAATTACTGTTCTCGATCCTGAAATAATCGCTTAACGGTATATGCGACAGGCGTTAGCGGCGGTCCGACCCCGTCTGTCAAGCGTTTTCGGTGGTCAAAGACCCGGTTGGTAGGGCGGTTATCGGGGGTGTTTGCTGCTGTGCTGAGGTGGGCTCGACGCGTCGGATATCGGCCGTCCACGCTGTAGGGGCGCTAATTTGCACCGAGCCGCCGCTCATAGTCACAGTGCACTCCGGTGCTGCTTGCGCCTATTGCCTTAACGGCATTTTCCTTTCGCACCCTGTTTGCATCTCAAGAAATACAGCTTAAGCGTTGTGTTTTAAGTTTTTTGATACAACATTTGTGTTGTACTCAGCTAGCAGTCCCACTGGAGAACCGTAATGTTGTCGTACCCCATCGAGCTGGCGCCGGATTCTAATGGCACGCTCCTCGTGACGTTTCCGGACGTGCCTGAAGCGATCACCGTTGGAGAGGACGAGGCTGACGCAATGGTGCAAGCCCTCGACGCACTTGAGGCCGCACTTGAGATTTACTTTTCGGAGAAGCGCTTCATCCCCTTGCCGTCTAAGGCAAAGCGCGGCCAGCGTGTTGTAACGCTTCCTGCTCTCGTCACATCCAAGGTCTTGCTTGCCAATGAAATGCTGCAGCAGAACGTGCGCAAGGCGGAGTTGGCGCGTCGATTGAAGGTCAACCAGGTGCAGATCGATCGTCTTTTGAATTTTCGTCATTCGTCGAAGATCGAGATGGTCGAGTCGGCATTTACCGTTCTTGGCAGGCGTCTGGAAGTGCGGATGGTTTGATCCGCTTATCTCTTCCCAATTGAAGACCCCGCTTCGGCGAGGTTTTCAATTGGGAAGTCCGCGCGGCAACTGCGTGCGCTGCGCGGTAAACCTCGATGCAAAAACAAAAACGGCGTTGTGAGAAATCACAACGCCGTTTAGCAAAACTTTTACTGCTTGAATTCTTTGGGGTGGCTGATGGGGCTCGAACCCACGACAACAGGAATCACAATCCTGGACTCTACCAACTGAGCTACAGCCACCAC
>JARLJJ010000484.1 GCA_031291275.1 Formivibrio sp. | reverse complement strand
TCGAGGATTTCGGCAATCTGGCCGGCGAGATACACCGTATTGTTGTGCACCACAATTTCAGAAAGACGCGGGCCAACGTGGTAACGCTGAATGGTGGACATGCCATTTTCTCCGTTAAGGTTTGTTCATAGAGGATTTTTTGCCGGGTCTGGATGGGCGTGAGTGACACGCACCTCGCGTTGCGGATAAGGGATTTCGATCGCATGCGCCATGAAGATCTGCCATATCTTCATATTAATCGATGAACGTACCGGCAACTGACCGTTTTCCGGATCTTTGATCCAGACACCCAATTCCAGTTCGATGCCGTTTTCGCCAAAGCCCTTGATGAAGACCGCTGGCGCCGGTGTATCCACCACCCGTGGTTCGACCTTGGCTGCTTCTTGCAGCAGCGCCTGTGCCTGTGCCAAGTCCGTGCCATATGCCACCTGGACTGGCAGCGCGATACGAATCAGCCGGTCATTGTAGGATTGGTTGACGACGGTGGACGTGATCAGCGTTTCATTAGGGATCAATGCCTCGGTGCCGTCCCCCGCTTTGAGTACGATATAGCGCGAAGTCATCTGGGTAATCATGCCCAGCCGGTTGTCGATCTGAACGACATCGCCAATCTTGACTGATCGATCTATCAAAATGATGAAACCAGAAACATAGTTCGAGGCGATTTTCTGCAATCCAAACCCCAGGCCAACGCCGAGAGCACCACCGAATACCGATAGTACGGTGAGATCAATGCCGACCAGTGGCAAAGCAATCAAAATGGCCAGCACGATTAACAATGGCCGTACCACCTTGATCACCATCACGCGCAGATTCATGTCCATCACTTCGGACATCATCAATCGCTGCTCTACTTCTCGTCCCAGCCAAAGTGCTGCAAGGACGGTGGCCGCCACGGAGGTGGTGGCCTGCAAAATGTTAAGGACCGAAACATGCCCTTTGCCTAGATGTAGCTGGATGCCATCAAGTAGTTGTGCAATTTCTGGCAGGATGCCGAGCACGTGCAATGCATAGATGGTCCAGATCACCGTGGAGAGGATGCGTTCCGAGCTGCGCACCCATGGGGCGCCTTCGAATGCCCGGCGCAACAGGAAAACAAACAAGCGGATGTTGACCATGGCCATCAGCAGGATCTCGGCCATGGTGAGCAGTTTCAGCGGCTGTGCAAACCAATTACCCAGGACGAATTCGCCCAGCGCGGTGAGCATTAGCGCAGTGAGTGGGAAAAATACCCGGATAAAACCCGCATGGCCGATATGCTCGCGCCTTTCCGGATGTGCAGCCATCGCGTGGCGCTTCAGTTGGCTTTCCAGCAGCCAGGCCGCCAAGAGAGCGAACAGGATCACGGCCGCTTGACACAGCATTTCCGGGCGCATGACACCGCGCTCAATCAGATCCTGATAAAACTCTGAAACGAGATTATGACGGGTGCTCATGCTTGATCACTTGCTCTGATGCGGGACAAGGTGGCTGTGGTGGACGTCTGGTGCAGGAAGGGGATGGAATGGACCGATCCGCCCCAGCCGAGTACCTCACGACTGCCCACGATTTTGTCTATACCCCAGTCGCCCCCTTTGACCAATATGTCGGGGTGCGCAGTCAAGATCAGCTCAAGTGGCGTATCCGTATCGAACCAGGTGACCAGATCAACGCATTCCAGTGAAGCCATGACGGCAGCGCGTTCACTGAGGTTATTGATGGGGCGGTCATCGCCTTTGCCTTGGCGGCGTACCGATGCATCGGTATTCAATGCCACGATCATACCGGCGCCCAAGGCGCGCGCCTGAGCCAGATAGGTGACATGCCCACGGTGCAAAATATCAAAGCAGCCATTGGTAAACACCAGTGGTCGTGCCAATTGAGCCAAGCGCGACGGAAGGTTTTCCGGGGCGCAAATCTTGTTTTCGAAATCGGGTAGGGGGTAGGTCGTCATAGATTCAGTGTTGTGCGTTTTCAAGGGTCATCAGCGCAAGAAAGGGTGTCTGTGTGGCTCGGTCTGGTTTATGCTCTTCGATAATAGCAGACACGGCCCGGACCGGGCGACGCAGGAAAAACATGACCGATTTTCATCTCTTTATTATTGGCGACGAAATCCTATCGGGACGTCGGCAAGATCAGCACTTTCCTGTGATGTTGGAAAAAATCAAGGTGCGCGGTCACCGATTGCAAGGCGTTCGCTATTTGCCCGATCACCGTCCGACGCTGATTGAAGCGTTTCGCCTGAGCCTGGATGCCGGTCAGCGCGTGATTTCCTGCGGGGGTATCGGAGCAACGCCCGACGATCACACCCGCCAGGCCTTGGGCGAGGCATTGGGCCTGCCACTGATTGCGCATCCCGAGGCTTTACGCATACTTGAGGCGCGCTTTGGCGCGGCAACCTATCCGCACCGGGTGCATCTGGCCGAGTTTCCGCAAGGCGCGGCGCTGGTCCCCAATCCAGTCAACCAGGTCGCCGGTTGCAGCATTCGCGAACACTATTTGCTGCCGGGATTCCCGGAAATGGCCTGGCCGATGGCGGACTGGTTGCTCGATCAGTATTACCCTGCGGTGGAGCCGCTGCAGACCCTGTCGATCATTGTTCCGGGTGCCCGTGAAGGCGAGTTGATTCCATTGATGGAAGCGCTGACCGTACGCTGGCCGGAAGTGGCTTTTTCCAGCTTGCCCAGTTTTGGCAATGCAAGCCATACCGGCCCGCATATCGATTTCAGCGTGACCGGATCGGCGTTGGACGCTCAGGCAGCCATGCTGTTCTTGCAGGATGGTTTGCGGCAAGCGGGATTGGTATGGCTGGATTCTGGCATGTAGGTTGTTTCTTGGAAATTTATTAATAATCATGGTGTTGTATTGTTTTTGCTGGCTTGTGATGGCGCGGCGCGATAGAATCCCGCGTGTTTTGTCAATGATCAAATCAACGGGAGCTCCCATACCATGATGAAGTTGTACTCCGGCACCTCCTGCCCTTTCAGTCACCGCTGCCGTATTGTGCTGTTTGAAAAAGGCATGGATTTCGAAATTCTGGATGTCGATATCCAAAGCAAGCCGGAAGACCTTGCGGTCATGAATCCCTACAATGATGTGCCGGTTCTGGTCGAACGTGACCTGACCCTGTATGAATCCAACATCATCAACGAATACATCGACGAGCGTTTTCCACATCCGCAACTGATGCCAGCTGATCCGGTCATGCGTGCTCGCACCCGTCTGATGTTGTTCAACTTCGAGCGTGAATTGTTCATTCATGTCCGCACACTCGAAGACGGCAGTGCCAGCAAGAAAGATCAGGAAAAGGCTCGCGCCACCATTCGCGACAGCCTGACCCAGATCGCCCCGATCTTCGCCAAGCAGAAATTCATGTTGGGTGATGATTTTTCGATGCTGGACGTAGCCATTGCTCCGCTGTTGTGGCGCTTTGAGCATTACGGCATTGAAACGACCAAGGCGCTGGCGCCGATTCTGAAATATGCCGAACGCTTGTTCAGTCGTCCGGCCTTTATCGAATCGTTGACTGCAAACGAAAAAGCCATGCGCAAGTAATCTATCTTGGAAAGTAGAGGGGGGATTCGGATGTGCTGTTCAATCCCCCGTTCTCTGCTCCCTACTCACCAGGAAGAAGCTATGCAGCCTATCGTATCCACCAAATCTTATCTGGTTCGTGCCATTCATGAATGGTGCTCTGATCAAGGATATACGCCCTATATCGTCGTAGCTGTGCGTGGCAAGATGCAGGTCCCCATGGAGTATGTAAAGGGCGGCGAAATCGTACTCAATGCCAGTTACAACGCAACGCGCAATATGATGCTGGGTAACGAGTACATCACGTTTTCAGCACGGTTCAATGGCGTGTCGCGTGAAATAGTCATTCCGGTTGGCGCGGTTGTCTCCATTTTTGCCAAGGAAAATGGCGAAGGAATGGGGTTTGAGTACGAAGCGGCTGAAGAGCAGGGCTTGCATTCGGTTGGTGATAGCCTGCCGGTCGATTCCCCTGCGGCTGCAGAGCCCGAGACAGAGCCGGAGCCGACACCGCCGGCAGGTGCTGGGCGTGGTCATTTACGGGTGGTAAAGTAAGGATTTTCCCTCGCGTTAAGCATGAAAAAGCCCGCAATGTTTGCGGGCTTTTTTGGGTCTATCTCAAACGAAGAATCAGTAAATCACGATTTTTGAGCCTGGTTCCAGGCGCTTGCTATCGAGATTGTTCCATTTGGCCAGATCGGCACTGGCGACGTTGAATTTACGTGCCACCTTCGCAACGGTATCCCCGCGTTTTGCAACATATCGACGACCGTCACGCGCGATCTTGTTTGCGGATGGTTTTGCCGGAGTTGCGACAGAAGCAACCTTGAGAGTCTGCCCCATCTTGATATCGTTGCCTGATAAATGGTTGAGTGTGCGCAGTTGATCGATATCCATCTTGAAGCGCTGGGCAATTCCAAAGATCGTGTCCCCTTTGCTAACGCGATACTGCGTACTGATCTGCGTGGCGTGGGGGGTGTCGCGGTCGCCGCGATCCACGGGTTCTGCGGCGCGATTGGCGGCGAGCGCAACCAAGGTTTGCCGTTCGGAAATATCAAGTTGCTCGGTTTTCGGTACCAGAATGGTTTGTCCGCGTGCACGAGATTCCCGGGTCCCAATGTCGTTGACATCTTTGAGTTCGGCCAGTGAAAAGCCGAATTCTTGCGCTACCTTAGTGAAAGCCTCGCCGGGATGTGTGACATACGGTTGCCAGTTCAACAACGGCTTGTCGTAACTGGCCAAGTTGCGCTGGAAGATTTCAACCTTGTCTGCCGGCAGGACCAGCTTGCGTTCATCCTTCTGGGCGATCACCGGACGGATAAAGCCTGGGTTGAGGCGTAACAACTCATCAACGCTGGTTTCGGCCAGCTGGGCGGCCACGGCTACATCCATGTGGTGGATATTGTCGATAGCTACGAAATAGGGTTCGTTTGAAATCGGTTTGAGCGTAACGCCGAACGCTTCCGGGTTGGCAATGATATTGCGCACCGCCATCAACTTGGGGACGTAATTGGCGGTTTCGTCCGGCATTTTCAGATCGGCGAAATCGGTTGGATGACCTGCCGCCTGATTCTTGGCAATGGCACGGGCGACAGCGTTTTCACCCCAGTTATAGGATGCAAGCGCTAACTGCCAGTCATTGAACATGCCATGAATTTCAGTCAGATAATCCAGTGCGGCCTGGGTTGCGGCAACCACATCGCGACGACCGTCATACCACCAGGTACGTTCCAGGCCATAGCGTTTGCCTGTCGCTGGAATAAATTGCCACATGCCAGCGGCGCGAGCTGGAGATTCGGCTTTTGGATTGTAGGCGCTCTCGATCATCGGCAGTAGTGCCAGTTCCATCGGTAAACCGCGTTTCTCCACTTCTTCGGTGACATGGTAAAGATAGCGTCCGCCTCGTTCAATGATGCGGTTTAGATATTCGGGCCGGCTGGCGTAGTACTGCTCCCATTTGTGTGTCAGTGGGGTATCCATTTCCGGCATTTGAAAGCCAGCGCGGATGCGGGACCACAAATCGGTGTATACGGGTGCATTGGCGACATCGTTCATCAACGACTGGCTGGCGGGCACTTGTTGTTCCTGCTTCACCGCTGGCGCGGGGAACAACGTATTGCTTATGAGTGCCATTTGTTCGGCAGTCAAATCCACTGTGGCGGAGTGTTGGGCCGGGGCATGCAATTGGTAATCAAACTGCGATACGTTGGCTTCGGCAAGGATGTCTGCGGCGAATGTGTTGGCGCAGAAAGTCGCAGCCAGCAATCCGGCTAACAGGCGATAAGTCATGGGCGGTGGCCCTTTGAAGATTTGACAATCGAAGGATGGTACTGGCGTGCTTTCTTGTGTGTCAATGACATAACTGGGTGTAAGGTCCTATTTGAAATGATTTTTCCAGTTTCGCAGCGTGGTGAAAATCTCGACTGGCGTACTGGCTTCTGGTGTGAGTTGTCGTGCTGCTGCAATCACGTCAGGTTGATTGCAACGCAAAAAAGGATTGGTGGCGCGTTCCAGTCCCATGGTGGACGGCACGGTGGGCTGACCAACGGCACGTTTGGTCAAGGTATCGCTGATCCGTGAGGCAATGGCATCGTTCTGTGGCTCAACGGCTGCAGCGAATTGCAGATTGGACTGGGTATATTCGTGTGCACAGCACACCAGTGTTTCTGCCGGGAGGGTCGCCAGACGCATGAGCGAAGCATACATGTCTGCCATATTCCCGTCGAAAACACGGCCGCAGCCAGCCCCGAACAAGGTATCGCCACAAAACAAGGTATCGCAGGCCAAGTAGGACACATGCTCATGGGTGTGGCCAGGGGAGGCCAAGACTTGGATTGTGCTATCGAGTAACGCTAAAGAATTGCCTGCATGGACGGGATGAGTAACGCCGGGGATGCTGCCCGGACCATAGACCGGGATGGCAAAGTGTTCTGCCAAAGCGGGTAGGCCGCCGATATGATCTGAGTGCCGATGGGTGATGAGAATTGCGGTTAGCGTCAGTCCTTTGCGTTCCAGGTGAGCCAGAAGTGGAGCGGCATCGCCCGGATCAACCGCGATAGCTTCCCGGCTTTGCTGCAAAACCCAGATATAATTGTCATTGAAGCATGGCACTGCGCTGATGCTAAACATATGGGGAGGGCTCCTGATGACCAAGCTCGACCATTTTGCCGCTTGGCTTGCTACGCCGCTTGGAAGTTACCTTGCAGCGTCTGAAGCGGCCTGGTATGACCGTATTTCGTCCGACATTTTCGGCTACAAGGCAGTGCAACTGGAACTACCGCTGATCGATTGCTTGCGAATGAACCGGATGCCCTGGCGTACAACCGCCGGCTTGTCGGCAGAGGTCAAGTTGCGCTGCGCCCCGGATCAATTGCCTTTTGATGAGCAGAGCATTGATTTGTTGGCCCTGCCACACGTGCTCGATTTCGCTGAAGATCCGCATGCGGTTTTACGCGAAACCGCTCGGGTTATGGTGCCGGAAGGGCGTTTGCTTATCACTGGTTTTAACCCGTGGAGCCTGTGGGGGCTGCGTCGTTTCAAGCCGGGAGATGCGAATGGTGCGCCGTGGCATGGCAATACGGTCAGTTTGCCTCGTCTGAAGGATTGGTTGGCCTTGCTTGGTTTGGAACCCATGCGCGGAGAGTACCTGTGCTACAGCTTGCCGGTACAGCGCGAGAGATGGCTTTCTAAAACGCGCTTTATCGAACAGGCGGGTGATCGCTGGTGGCCAGCGGCGGGCGGAGTGTATTGCCTGGACGTGGTCAAGCGCGTCAAAGGCATGCGCGTGATTGAGCCGCAGTGGCGCCGGGTACCGAATTCGCGCAGCAAGCCGGCGACCGTGGCAGAAAAAAACAATTTAATGGAAGAAAAAGTATGACGTCCATGACGCCAGTCGAGATTTATACCGATGGCGCCTGTAAAGGCAATCCTGGCCCTGGGGGCTGGGGCGCATTGTTGCGCACCTCCGGGCATGAGAAAGAATTGTTCGGTGGCGAACGCAATACCACCAATAACCGGATGGAGCTGTTGGCGGTGATCTCTGCACTGAATGCATTGTCACGGCCATGCGCCATTATCCTGCATACCGATTCGCAGTATGTGAAGAACGGCATTACCACCTGGATTCATGGCTGGAAGAAAAATGGTTGGAAAACGTCAGACAAGAAGCCTGTGAAGAATGCCGATTTGTGGTTACAGCTCGATGAAGCGCAAAAGCGCCACCAGATCGACTGGCGTTGGGTCAAGGGCCACAGCGGCCATGAATTCAACGAGCGGGCGGATGAACTCGCCAATCGCGGCGTCGAGCAAATAACAGCATGATCTTTCTTTCCGATGTCCTGCCTAATTTCTGCCCGATCTGTGGCCAGCAAAAAGCCGCCAATCTGGCTTGGGAAGACGCCAATGCCGGGCCGTTCTTCGAGGGTGCATCGATTGCTTGTGAGTGTGGCGCCCATTACCAGTATGTGCCGCGCGTCGCTCTGCTTGCGGCAGGCAAACCGTGGGGCGATCTGCACCACTATGTACAGGACGAAAACAACTGATGCGACAAATTATTCTGGATACCGAAACTACGGGTCTGCGCGTAGAAGACGGTAACCGTATTTTGGAAATTGCTGCGGTGGAGATGCTGAACCGCAAGCTCTCCTCGCCCGATAAACATCTGCACTGCTATGTCAACCCGGAACGCGAGAGCGAAGAGGGTGCGCTGAATGTGCACGGGTTGACGCAAGACTTCCTGGCCGACAAGCCGAAGTTCGCCGATATCGCGCATGAGTTCATCGAATTTGTGCGCGATGCCGAGTTGATCATCCACAACGCACCGTTCGATGTGGGCTACCTGAACATGGAGCTGGGCCGGCTGGGGCTGGGCAAGATCACCGATTATGTTGCTGGCGTGATCGATACGCTGGCGATGGCCAAGGATAATTTCCCCGGCAAGCGCAACAGCCTGGATGCCCTGTGCGACCGCTACGAGATCGATCGTTCCAATCGGACGCTGCACGGCGCGCTGATCGACTGCGAGTTGCTGGCCGAGGTTTACCTGTGCCTGACGCGCGGGCAGGATAGCCTGCTGATCGATTTTGGCAGTACTGCGGAAGGTGACAGTGCCCGGTTGGCACTGCAAAACCGCCCACGCGGGCCGCTCAAGGTATTGGCGCCCACTGCAGACGAGCTGGCGGAGCATGCCACTTATCTCGATACGCTAGATAAATCAGTGAAAGGCCAATGCCTGTGGCGTGCCATTGAAAATCCTCCTGCGGCGGAGCCCGCGGTATGAACTGTTTTGCGCTGGTGCCTGCAGCGGGTTCGGGCGCGCGCATGGGGGCGGCGACACCCAAGCAATATCTGGATCTGCTGGGTAAACCGCTGATCTGGCATACCTTGCATGCATTGTCTGCCGTGCCGGAGATCGCACGTATCTGCGTGGTGATCAGTGCCGGTGATGAGTGGTGGGATAGCTATGATTGGTCGGCGTTTGACCGGTTGCAGGTCTTGCGCTGTGGCGGCACTTCGCGTGCGGAGTCGGTGCTTAACGGTCTGCAGGCTGCCGAGGTCGATGATGCAGACTGGGCCCTGGTGCATGATGCGGCCCGGCCTTGCCTTGATCCGCACATGGTCAGCGCCATGATTGCTGAATTGCAGGACGATGCCGTGGGCGGCATCCTGGCCGTGCCCGTGGCCGATACCTTAAAGCGTGCCGGTGTCTGTGATCGAATCGCGTGTACTGAATCGCGCGATGGCCTGTGGCAGGCGCAAACGCCACAGATGTTCCGCCGTGGCGCATTGATCGATGCCATTGCTGCCTATATCGGGCCGGACATTACCGATGAAGCCAGTGCACTGGAAAAGCAGGGGCATTCCCCGCAACTGGTGATGGGCAGTCCGTGGAATATTAAAGTGACCTATCCACAGGATTTGAAATTGGCTGCACTTATCTTGCATGGAGCTGTGGTCAATGGCTGAAACGTTGCATATTGCCCAAGGCTCCAAGGAAGAAAAATACCGCGAACTGCTGCCTCAGCTGGTGGCGCTATTGGCGGGCGAAACTGATCTGACCGCACGGCTGGCTAATACTTGTGCGGCGCTGAAAGCAACGTTTGACTGGCTGTGGGTCGGTTTCTATCTGTTGCGTGATGGCATGGATGGCGAGGCCTTGGTGCTCGGCCCATTTCAGGGGCCGGTAGCTTGTTTTCGTATTGCCTACGGACGTGGCGTTTGCGGCGCGGCGTGGGCGCGCAACGAAACCTTGCTGGTGCCTGATGTGGATGCTTTTCCTGGCCATATTGCCTGCTCGTCACTGTCGCACTCCGAGGTGGTGGTTCCCATGCACGATGCGACTGGCGCAGCGATCGGCGTGCTCGATGTGGATTCGGTAAAGCTGGGCGATTTTGACGAAGTGGATCAAGCCTGGCTGGAGAAGATCGCTGCGCTGGTCATTGAGGATGGACGATGAGAATTGGGCAAGGGTGGGATGTGCACCGGCTGGTCGAAGGGCGCAAGCTGATTCTGGGCGGCGTAGAGATTGCGTTCGAGAAGGGGCTCCTGGGCCATTCGGATGCCGATGCATTGTTGCATGCGATCACTGATGCTGTCCTCGGTGCTGCCGGACTTGGCGATATCGGCCGGCATTTTCCTGATACTGCGGCAGAATTTGCCGGTGCCGATAGCCGGGCGCTGCTGCGCGAGGCCATGCGCCGCGTGCAGGCGGCCGGCTGGCGCGTGGGTAATGTTGATGCCAGCATCCTTATCCAGCGTCCGAAAATGGTCCCGCATATCCCGGCGATGGTGGCCAATATTGCAGCTGATCTGGGTGTTGATCCGGCACAGGTCAACGTCAAGGCCAAGACCTATGAGAAGCTCGGTCCGGTTGGCAGCTCAGAAGCTGTCGAAGCGCAGGCGGTTTGCCTGCTGCTGCCTGCCTGAAAAATACCGATACGCGAAAGTACCGTCATTCCGGTGCTGCCCGGAATCCAGCGATCTTGCCGGACAAGGCACTGCCCTTAGGTCCTGCATTCCCGTTGGCCGTTTTCGCTGGGGTGACAAATTCGAGTACTTCGACCTGTTTTTGATCTTGAAGTGACATTTTTACGGAATACCATGCTGAAAACCACCCAACGCGAAGACTTCTGGCAGGCATTTGATGCGCTGCTGCCGCAATCCGATCTGGTGATCGACCGCCCGCGCGGTTTCCGTCATCCGCGTTTTACCGATTTCGTCTATCCGCTCGACTACGGTTACCTGGAAGGCACGCTGTCTGCCGATGGCGAAGGGCTCGACGTGTGGCTGGGCGTGGCGGCTGAAAATAAACCGCTGGACGAGTGTCGCGTCTGCGGCGTGATCGCCAGCGTCGATCTCGACAAGCGCGATGCAGAATTGAAATTGCTGCTCGATTGCACGTTGGACGAGATGCGCGCGATCGAGCAGATCTACAACCGGATCGAGTGCATTCGCGGGCTGCTGATTGTTCGGGATTGATTTGAACCGCTGACGGTTGGGTGGAAGAGCTAAGTTAAATTTCCCCCGTAAGCCGGCATCCAGGCATTTCCATCGTGATTAATTGTTCGCGCCGGATGGTGCCATTCTGCTTCTTTGTTGCGCTGTTGAACTGCCTGTCAATGAGCAGGGTGGGTGGTGCGCATACAGAACTCCACCGCCGATACCCACTCGGTAAACACGCTTAACCCCTACGCATTCGTTCATTTGCAGCGACTGTCCCGACTGTCGCGGTCGGCGGTGAGTGACTATCCACAGACGCCAGTTTTTGTCTATCCACATCCTATCCTTAACGTAACCGATGTTTGCTCGTTGCGTTCAAGCAGTTTCCCGTTCCAAGCACTGCCATGGATATGTGTCTTTTTATCCTTCCAATAATGCATGTTGTGACTGATGGGATGCGGTTGCTTCGCTTGCGTAGCGTTAGCTTTCTCTCGCCTGTTAAACCCTTCAAGTGCTCGTGAATGTGATTTCTTCGCATGTTTCCTGGCTGATGCGTGCGGTCAATCTCCGACAAGTGGAACTCATAAAATAAGAATGTCGTTCCACTAATATTTGATTGTGCTAGCATGTGTGAATGCTGTTCCTTTTTTAAAACGGGTTTCGAATGGGTAGGTGTTTTACCGGTATCAGGTAAGTCATGGTCGTTCGGGGATCGGTGTACCAATTTTTGCGAGGGTGCTGACTTGGAAAATAAACATGTAGTGATCGTTGCGGATTGTGATCATCCGTCTATCGCAATCGAGCAAGCTGTACTGAAAGATATTTGTCCGGATATTCCGTGGCTGACGTGCAAGACCGAAGATCAAATCATTGCGCAATGTGCTGATGGGGAAGGAATTATCATCATGTACGCGCCGATGACACGACGCGTGATGGAGCAACTTCCACGGTGCAAAATCATTGCCCGCTATGGTGTCGGTGTCGATACCGTCGATCTTAAGGCGGCTGCCGAGCTCGGTATTATCGTGAGCAACGTGCCGGATTATGGGACGCACGAAGTCTCAGATCATGCACTGGCCATGATGTTGTGCCTGACCCGAAAAATTGCTTATGCCAGTTCGTTGGTCAAGCGGGGTGAATGGGATTTCCGTTTGATGCACCCGATACGTCGTCATCAGGTGCAAACGATCGGCATTATCGGCGTGGGACGCATCGGCGGTGCTATGGCGCACAAGACGCATGCGATGGGGATGAAAGTTATCGCCTGCGATCCTTATGCAAATCCTGATCGGATTCCCGACTATATTACTCTGGTGAGCCTGGAAGAGTTGTTGAAGCAATCGGATGTGGTTTCCGTGCATTGCCCGTTGTCGGAATCCACGCGGAATCTGCTGGACGAAAAAATGCTGCGTTTGATGAAGCCAACCGCATATCTGATCAATACCGCCAGAGGTTCAATCGTCGATGAGGTTGCGCTGGACAAGGTGATGGGCGAAGGCAAACTGGCCGGGACCGCGCTGGATGTTCTCAGTTCCGAGCCAGGCCAATCCAGTCATCCCTTATTCAAATACGAGAATTTTATCGGGACGCCCCACATGGCCTGGCATTCCGAAGAATCTGCTCAAGAACTCAAGCGTAAAGCGGCAGAAGAAGTCCGGCGAGTCATGCTGGGCGAGCCGCCACTTTACCAAGTCAATAAGTTTTGACCCATCAAAGGACACGTTTAATCATGAAAAGCATCGTATACAACAGTGCTCAGGAAGTCGCCGTTGAGCAGAAGGCTATGCCGGAAATTGCGCCTGGCGAAGTTTTGATCAAAGTAGCCTATGCCGGTGTCTGTGGTTCGGACATGAACATTTACCAAGGCATGCATCCACGTGCCAAGGCGCCTCTGATCATGGGGCACGAGTTCTCGGGGACCATCGAAAAAGGACACCCGACTTTGCCAAAGGGCACGCCGGTGACAGTCTATCCTTTGTTGTCTTGCGGGCACTGCGAGCCTTGCCTGAGCGGGGCGGCACATGTGTGCAATACGCTCAAGCTGATTGGTATTGATTGCGATGGCGCCATGGCTGAATACGTCAAGGTTCCTGCAGACAAGGTGCTGGAAATTCCGCCATCGCTTTCGATGAAGCTTGGTGCCTTTATTGAACCACTGGCCGTGGGAGTGCATGCAGTGCGCCGCTCGGGCTACAAGCCGGGCGATCGAGCCGTTGTATTTGGTGCCGGCCCGATTGGTATGTGCGTCGCAACGTGTTTGAAGTATTTCGGAACGTCAAAAGTCATCATTGTCGAGGCCAATCCATATCGCTTGCGCGTGGCACAAAAACTGGGCTTCACGATCATCGATGCTGCTAATGAGGACGTTCGCGCCAAGATCAAAGAATATACTGGCGGCGTCAATGCAGACTTTGCATTCGATTGTGCTGCGCATCCTAGCGTTCAAGTACATTTGATGGATGTGCTCAAGGTGCATGGCACGGCCGTTATCGTGGGCTCCTACAAGAAACCACCCGAAGTCGATTTGCTCAAAGTCGAGTTCAAGGAATTGACGGTGATCGGAATTCGCGTTTATGAGCGGCGTGATTTTGAAATTGCCATTCAAATCCTGGAAAGTGAGTTTATTGATTTCGATTTGCTGCTTTCGGAATCCACGCCGGACAAAGCGCCTGAAGTGTTTCAAGAGCTTCTCAAGGGCGCGAATATGATCAAAATGTTATTCAAGATGTGAGCGTTGAACCTGAACAATTGAAAAGGACGAAAAATGCAGGATTTATTTAGCCTAAAAGACAAAGTGGTGCTGTTTACCGGGGGCAGCCGTGGTTTGGGCAAGGCGATGGCCATCGCCATGGCCAAGGCCGGTGCTGATGTGGCCGTGGTCGGGCGCAAGCTGGATCAAGATGTCATCGACCAGATCACCTCATGTGGCGTGCGTGGAAAATTCTTTGAATATGACCTGGAAAATATCGAAGGCATTCCAGCGTTGGTGTCAAAAGTAAAAAATGAATTTGGCCACATCGATGTTCTTGTCAACAATGCGGGCGTGCAAAAACGTCATAAAGCGGTTGATTTCCCGCGGGAAGATTGGGACTTTGTCATCAATGTGAATATGAATGCGGTCTTTTTCATGTGTCAGGAAGTGGGTCGACTGATGCTTGCACAAGGAAAAGGCAAGATCATCAATATCGCCTCGCTGCTGTCTTTCCAGGGCGGATTAACCGTACCAGCCTATGCGGCAAGCAAGGGCGCTGTCGCTCAGTTCACAAAAGCGTTGTCCAACGAATGGGCTAGCCAGGGCGTCAATGTGAACTGCATTGCCCCGGGTTACATGGACACGGAAATGAATACGGCATTGCTGGCCGATCAGAACCGCAGCAAGCAAATTCTGGATCGCATTCCTGCCGGTCGCTGGGGAAAACCTGAAGATATGGCTGGAGCGGTGATTTACTTGGCGTCGGACGCCTCCAATTATGTCAATGGCACCACGATGGTCGTTGACGGTGGGTGGATGGGGCGCTAACCATCAGTCCGCTTGTCGTTCTGGATACAGCGGCGGGTGGATTGAACCGTTTTAATTGTCAAATAAAAAATGGGCAGGGTTGTATGTTTTTACTGGAAGGAGGGCATTAAAAATACCTTGTTGATCAAGTGATCCTTTGCTGGTTGTTTGCATAACCATGCATTAAAGGAAAATGAATCGATGGGGAAAAATCTATACCCGACTTAACGATATATTTTTAAGTGCAGCAATCCTGACCTAATCACTACTAAAGTTAGTTGAGAACTAGTACTAGCCAATTTACTGCAGATTAATTGGCTGGAAAATCTAAAAACTAGTAAATAGGAGGAAGCAATGTCGTTACTCACCCTGGCCAACCGCCTGTTACGGGGTCTGATGGTTGCCACCATCGGGCTCATGGCGATCCTGGTCTTCATCAACGTCGTCCTGCGCTACGGCTTCAACTCGAATCTGGGCATCACCGAGGAACTGGCCCGTTACCTGTTTGTCTGGCTGACCTTCCTGGGCGCCATCTCCGCCTTTGCCAAGAACACCCACGTCGGGGTCGATAGCATCCTGCTGCGCATGCCTGCAGTTCCACAGCGCATCGTG
>JARLJJ010000483.1 GCA_031291275.1 Formivibrio sp. | reverse complement strand
CCCATGTTCCGCGCACGATCATGCACTTCACATCGGTAATTTTCACCTTCTTGCGCATTGTCTCAGCGAGACTGCGAAATGGTTCGGCCAGAAGAAAGGCCCCGGCAGCTCCAGCAGTAAGAGCTTTTAAGAACTCCCTGCGATCGTTAAACACATTTCCCCCAAAGAATCCGGTGATGCGAGTAAAAGACTGGAAAGTTGGTGAGAGAGGATGTCAAAAGGATGGAAGGCCACCGCTAATGGCGGCCTCCCACGCGGGTTATTAGAAATGCAGAGTGACGGAACCTTGCAGGTCGCGGTTGTCATTCACCGTTCCGGTGATTTGTCCAGCCGTTGAGGCGCCAATTGCTGAAACCGGCGTTGCAAAGTTCGGAGTGTTAAACGCATTGAATGCATCCAATCTGAAACTCACAGTCTTGTCTTCGTACAGCTTTATCTTGCGCTGGAGAGACATGTCCCAGTTCTTCGTGCTGGGGCCGTACAGAACTGAGCGAGCCGAGTTGCCGTAGGTATTAGCAGCCGGCGCCTTGAATGCCGACGTATCGTAGAAGCGCAGCGGATTACCGTGATCGAGCTTGCCCGATGCAATGCGATCCGGCCAGCTCGGCGAGCCGCTGTTCACACCACTGTTGAGTGTCACCGTAAACGGAGCGCCTGAGCCGTAGGTCGTGATGGCGTCGACTTCGAAGCCACCTACGATGTGTGAAATCAGGCCGTTGTTCAGGAATTTCTTGCCCCCGCCGAAGGGAAGATCGTAGTTGAGGCTGCTGACAAGCCGATGCTTTTGATCGAAGCCCGACGCTCCATAACCCGCCTTCAAGTTGGTTACGGTTTGCGGATTGCCTGCCGAACCACCGCCCGAGGCTGCAGAGCCACCGTAGTCCAGAGACTTGCCGTAGGTATAGTCGATCAACGCCATCAGGCCGTGGCTATAACGCTTGGAGTACTTGACCTGGAGACTGTTGTAGTTCGATTGATTGATTGGGTCTTCCTGTACCCACGTGGAGATATTGTTGAGTGGCTGGATGAGCCGGCGAAGGGTGGTTGATGTGGGCCCACCAGACTGAATCAGGCCAATCTCATTCGGGTTGTAGGCATATGTCAGATGAACACTATGGCTTCCACCGTATGCGATTTCGACAACACCACCAAGAGTCTGGCGTTCAATTCCCAAAGTATAGGTTTGAGTGCTCGGCGTCTTGTTGGCCATCGAGTGAGAGATGATCGCAGGTTGAGCTGCGTTGAGCAGTGCCGTGTTGGTTAAAGTGGCGTAAGCCAGTGGTACCGCACCCTGCGGGAAGGGATT
>JARLJJ010000482.1 GCA_031291275.1 Formivibrio sp. | reverse complement strand
TTTGCGAGCACGCTTGGTGCCGGTGGTTTTAACAACGCCACGCGGGGCTTTGTTCATTTTGGCTTCAGGGTCCAGCAGCGCGATGATGTCACGCAGGGATTTCTGGTACTCGCCCATCAGGGTGCGCAGTTTGCCTTCGAATTCCAGCTCGGTTTGCAGTTTGTCGTCTTGCGACAGGTTCTTCAAACGTGCCTGCAGTTCTTTGATGGCTTCTTCGGTTGCGCGGTATTCGTTGATCAGGGACATAGGGAGGACCTTATGAATGTCGTGTGTCAGGGAACAGTGGTCCAATAATAGTCACAGCCTTTGTTTAAGTAAACATTAAATACCCTGACATGGATTAAATTTAATCAGGAGCGTGCGAAGGCACTTTAAGTTCCCGCAAATGCCCATCACCGCAGGTTGCGTCAGCCTTGCCTTTATCAGGGTTATTGCCCGCTGCCGGACGGGCCACTGGTGCGGCCTGGCAGTGCAACAACACACATTACTGCAGTTTTGCTGCACAACCGCTAGAATGGCGGCCTTAGTGAAGTCTTGGAGTTTCCCTCATGCGCACCTTTCGGCTGGTTATCGCTTGCCCGGACCGCGTTGGCATCGTTGCCAAAGTCAGTAATTTCCTGGCTTCCCATAACGGCTGGATCAATGAAGCGAGCCATCACTCCGACGATCAGAGCGGATGGTTCTTCATGCGGCATGAGATTCGTGCCGACACGCTGCCCTTCGGTATCGAAGCGTTTCGTGAAGCCTTTGCGCCGATCGCCGAAGAGTTTTCCATGGTGTGGCGCATTACCGACACCGAGCAGAAGAAGCGCGTTGTGTTAATGGCCAGCCGTGAATCCCACTGCCTGGCCGACTTGCTGCACCGCTGGCACAGTGATGAACTCGATTGCGATATTGCCTGTGTGATATCCAACCATGATGATCTGCGCAGCATGGTCGAATGGCACGGCATTCCTTACTACCACGTGCCGGTCGATCCCCAGGACAAACAACCGGCCTTTGCCGAAGTGTCGCGCCTGGTCAATCATCATCAGGCCGATGTTGTGGTACTGGCCCGTTACATGCAAATTCTGCCGCCACAGTTGTGCCAGGAATATGCACAAAAGGTCATCAACATTCACCACAGCTTCCTGCCGTCGTTTGTCGGCGCCAAGCCTTATCATCAGGCGTCGTTGCGCGGCGTGAAGTTGATTGGCGCGACCTGTCACTATGTGACGGAAGAACTCGACGCCGGCCCGATCATCGAACAGGA
>JARLJJ010000481.1 GCA_031291275.1 Formivibrio sp. | reverse complement strand
GCATGGCCGACCGGAGAAGTACCTCGATGCGCCAGTTTTCGTCCGCCGAGAGTTGGCGTTGCTGAGGGGCCTGCGCGTTGCACACGCAGACGAAGAACAGCGCGTAGATCATCGGCCGCAGTAGCAAGTTAAGCGTTTTGGTCATATGGACGTTAGACATTCTCTTGTTGGTTTTCGTTACGGGGAGAATTTTTTCGGAGAGATAGATCATGGGCCAATGCGTGAAGCACGCCTTGACGTGGACGTTGAATATCAAATTCGTTCTCGGAAGACACGGTCCGGGAAAGAAGAATATCCCTCAGGGGCTAAAGCCCGGGCCGATTTTGAGGTATTTGTGGCACGACTGAAGTCGTGCCCTGACGCTACACAGCAACGTATGCATCGCGTCACGATGGATGCTGACTCGATATTCGTCAAACAGGATTGCATTCAGGCGATTGGGACCTGCCGTAGATTTTTCGGCACACTGCACTTTTGTGGTTCAGAGATAGGTCGCGAATTGAATCTCTCCGGGTCTAATTCCCCGCCGCTTGCGGCGTAGTGTCAACTCGATTTTTTGGATACCTCGCTGCTTGCGGCGAGGTCGTTCATTGTCTTGCGATCCTACCCTGGCGACAAAAACAAAGACGTCGCGAGGGTGGGGCACCCGGCGAGTATATAACTGATGTTACGCAGTAGCCCCAGTTGAAGCAGCTGCTCGTAGGCTGATCGGGAAGCGTTGATGAGCAGTTTGCGGCAGAGTGCAAAGGGGCTGAGTTTGTTCTTGAGGCTGAGGCACTCGAGCTTGAAGGCAGCGCAAATCGACAGGAAGACGTGATTGCTTTGGGTTCTTAGCGTTCGCGTGGGTGATTTGGCCAGGTTGGCGTTGGACTTCAAGGATTTGTGGAACACCTCCATTTTCCACCGTTTTTGGTAGGTCGTGGTGATGGCGTCATAGCTGCCCGTCAAGTCGCTCGAAGCCAGATGCAATATCCCCGTGCTTCCGTCTTTGTTTGTAAAGACTTGGCGCACCACAAGGACTTCTTTTGCATAGTCCTTGAGCCAGCCGCGCACGACGGTTTGCTCCGGCAAATCCAGATTCTCTACGCGCACGAAACGCTTATTTTTCCGATCCTCTTCGGTCACGGCGATCAGCCGGTTGTCTTTCAGCGCGGCGATGAAATGCCGGCCTTTGCCGGTGATGAATTCGAAGTTCTCGGTGGCCGCGAACCAACTGTCCATCAGCACGAAGCGAAATTTCAACTCGTTGTGAATACAGGTATCGATCATCGCCCGCATCAACTCGTTTTTCGTCACTTCACTTTTGCGTTTGAGCTGACGGGTGGCGAGGTCACAGTACTGAATGGGCTTTTTCACCAGTTCAAACGCTACTGGAATCGAGGCTCCATTGCAGCAATACAGCGCATTGAGAAGGTTGATTCCACGCACATTACGGCCACGGACATGGTCATAGTGCCAGCACATCAGCTCGTTTTCATCGGTCCATGCCTTTTCCTGAATCGTGTCGTCAAAGATCAGCACGCCATCGCTGTCCTCGATGGACCGGACTACCGATTTGACCTGCTGCCACAAATGCTTGGAGGTAAAATCCTCCCCCGACAAAAAACGCGTCACCCGGTCATGGCTTACCTCGCCTTCCACCATGGCGGACAACCCGGTTGCCGTGGCGAAGCCAAAGGTGCTCAACAAATAGTCGGTGTACAAATCCAGATCGGCTCTCTGCATGGGCGAAGCCTAGCAGGATCAAAGAGGATCATCATGCTGATGAACCTGAAAAAACAACAGTTTTTGATCGCCTCACCCAGACCTTGCCAGCATCCCCCAGTGATCTGGACCGCGTAACATCAGT